>SVLG01000093.1 GCA_015068055.1 Oscillospiraceae bacterium
CACGGTGAGCCGCCCCTCCAGTCCCGTGGGAGAGGGAGAGAAACCGGCGGCGTGGGTCTCCAACTGCCAGGCGTAGATGCGGCCCAGTAGAGGGGAACTGAAATCCTCCGGTCGCAGATCGCAGCAGAACCGGGCCAGAGTGCTGTCCAGAAACAGAAGGCGGATGACCCCCTCCTCCGCCATAGCGGAGCGGGTGTCGTCGTAGCGGATAGAGCGCTGCTTGGGCTGGCGCAGGGCGTTAACGTTCAGATTGTCCTTGCGCATTTGCTGGCGGTCACGGCTGCGCTGCCGCGCCAGAGCTCGCTTGATCTCCGTCAGCATGGCCTCGTGGGAGACCCCAGCCTTTTCGGCGGCCCGGCCGGCGTATACCTCCCGCTCCACTGCGTTGGGGATGGAGGCGATGAGGCGGCTGATCTCCCCAGCGTAGGCCACCCGCTGCTCCATGTCCTGCAGGTCGTATTTGGCGGCTACCGCGGCCATGCGGTAGTCCGTCTGGTTTGCGCTGCCGCTGAGGATCGCCTCGAAGGCGTCGGCTCCTTGAAATTTGATGAAGTCGTCCACGTCCTGCTTCTTGTACTCACCGTCTACCAGACGGCGGGGAAGCTGGATGACCCGGACGTTGAATTCACTGTTTTCCAGCAGGGAGATAGCTTTTTGGGTGGCTTTCTGCCCGGCCTCGTCGTTATCCAGACACAGAACAAGCTCCTTGGTGTACCGGCTGAGAAGCCGGGTCTGCTCCGTTGTCAGAGCCGTGCCCATGGAGGCCACGGCGTTATCGAACCCCGCCTGATGGAGGGTGATGACGTCGATGTTTCCCTCACAGAGAATGATATTTGGGCGCTTGGTCTTTTTGGCCAGATTGATGCCGTAGAGGTTGTGGCGCTTGCTGTAGACCGAGGTTTCCGGGGTGTTCATATACTTCGGCTCGCTGTTGTCGATGACGCGGCTTCCGAAGCCCACCACATCGCCACGCACATTGATGACCGGCAGGATCAGGCGGTTGCGGAACATATCGTAGAGCCTGCCCTGCTTGTTTTGAACCACTAGTTTGGCTTCCAGCAGCTCGGACTTGGTGTAGCCGTTTTTCAGCATGGTGGTCAGCAGGCTGTCCCAGCTGTCCGGCGCAGCGCCGAGGCCGAAGTCCATGGCGGTTTTGCGGTTGATGCGGCGTTTTTCAATGTAAGCCGCCACCGCCGCCCCTTCTGGTTTGGAGAGGTTCTGATAGAACCAGCGTGCCGCGTCTTTGTTCAGCTGCAGCAGCCGCTGCCGCCGGCGGGAGCTTTCTCGGTCACTGTCATCCTCGGGGACCTCCAGACCCGCCCGCTTGGCCAGAAAACGCACCGCGTCGGGGAAGGATAGATTTTCGATCTCCATGATGAAGCTGATGACACCGCCACCGTGACCGCAGCCGAAGCAGTGGTAGATCTGCTTGTCCGGTGCCACGGAAAAGGAACCTGTCTTTTCGTTGTGGAAGGGGCATAGCCCAAAATAGTTGCTGCCCTTTTTGGTCAGTGTGACATAGGAAGAGACTACGTCCACGATGTCACAGCGACTGGTCAGTTCGTCCAGAAACGGCTGGGGAAATGCCATGGGGCCCCTCCTTTCTCACATTGACAGAAATACTCAATGTTAATATACGCCGCGAAACGGTTTTTTCCTCTTTCTTTTCAAAAAATTTATGATCGGGAGTAAATTTGTCAGGTTACGCGTTGGTTTTCAGTTCCGAATATGATATACTAAATCATCAATATTGCTTTGAAAAGGAACAGATATCCATGGAATATAATAAAATGATCGGCACCATGTACCCCGGAGATCAGGTGGAGGGTGTCTATGTGCTGAAATCCGCTCAGAGCCGTATCACCAACAGCGGCAAGCCCTTTCTGGCGGCGGTATTTTCCGACCAGTCCGGCTCCATTGAGGCCAAGGTGTGGGACTATTCCGGACCTATCTCCTCGGCTGACGAGGGGAAGGCGCTGAAGATCCGGGGCTCCGTATCCGAATTTCGGGGCGCTCTGCAGCTGACGGTGGATAAGCTGCGGCTGACTACCGATGCCGATCAGGTGGATATGAGCCGCCTGGTACCTACCGCGCCCATCAACGTGGAGCAGACCATGGACTATATCCGCCGCACGGTGGATGCCATGAAGGACCGGGATTATCAGGTCATCTGCCAATGGATGCTGGATCGGTATGGCGAGGATCTGCGGCAGATACCCGCGGCCAAAAGCGTCCACCACAGCTTTGTCAGCGGTCTTCTCATGCATACCTGGTATATGTTGCGCACGGCGGACTTCCTGGCGGGACTCTATAAGGATGTGATCGACCGGGATCTGCTGATTGCGGGCACGCTGCTTCACGATTTTGCCAAGGCGGAGGAGTTTGCTTTTTCTGAACTGGGCCTGGTGACGGAGTACTCCACCAAGGGCCAGCTTCTGGGCCATCTGGTCATGGGCGCCCAGCGGGTTGCCAAGGCGGCGGAAGAGCTGGGCGTACCGGAGGAGAAAGCCGTGCTGCTTCAGCATATGCTCCTCAGTCATCACGGTCAACCGGAGTTCGGCGCGGCAGTGGTGCCCATGTGCGCGGAAAGTGAGCTGCTCAGCCTCATCGACACGATGGATAGCCGTATGGAGATCTACCGGGAAACTATGGCGGAGACGCCGGAGGGCGAGTTCAGTAAGCGGATTTTTGCCTTGGATAAGAAGATCTACCACCATCCGTAATGGAGTGCGGATATGGACGTTATCGTATATGCCGCCTTCTGCCCGGAAGGGAAGGAGCACGCCGGGGCCTATGCGCTGCTGCGGTATGCGCTGGAGCGGGAGCTTGATCTGGCAGAGCTGCCGGACATTGGAAAAACAGAACACGGAAAACCCTTTTTCCCCCAGTATTCCCACATTTGCTTCAATTTAAGTCACAGCGACGGGGCCGTAGTTTGCGCCATCCATGACAAGGCCATTGGCGTGGATATAGAGAAACTGCGTCCCGCTCCAAAACGTCTGGCGAAGGGGATGGGGGATGCGGACTTTTTCCGCCGCTGGACTGCCATGGAGGCTACCGTCAAGCGGGCGGGGAAGGACTGGCGCAGCCTTTTGGATGGGCCGGAGCCGGATGGGCTGTGCCACGGCATAGAGGATTTGCTCCCCGGCTGGATCATCACTGTCTGCCCTTCGGAGAGTACGGTCATCCGAACTTACCGGGTGGAGCTGCCTGAAACGACATAAAACATGCGGGAGCATTTCTCCCGCATGTTTTTTATTCGGTATAGAGTGTGGTGGAAAGATACCGCTCGCCGGTGTCGGGGAGCAGGGCCACAATGGTCTTTCCGCAGTTTTCCGGCCGTTTGGCCACCTCGCGGGCGGCATACAGAGCGGCGCCGGAGGAGATGCCCACCAGAAAGCCCTCGCACCGGGCCACTTCGCGGGCTTCGCGGAAGGCGTCCGCGTCCTCTACGGCGATGACCTCGTCATAGAGGGAGGTGTCCAGCGTTTCGGGGACAAAGCCCGCTCCGATACCCTGAATGCCGTGGCTGCCGCCGTGTCCCTTACTGAGAACAGGGGAGGAGGCGGGCTCGGCGGCGATGATCTGAATGGCGGGATTCTGCTCCTTCAGATACTTACCCACGCCGGAAATCGTGCCGCCGGTACCCACACCGGCGACAAAAATGTCCACGGTGCCGTCGGTGTCCTGCCAGATCTCAGGCCCGGTGGTCAGGTAGTGGGATTCGGGATTGTCAGGGTTGGTGAACTGCCCCGCCAGAAAGCTGCCGGGGAGGGTGCGGGCCAGCTCCTCCGCCTTCTCGATGGCGCCGGTCATACCCTTGGCGCCCTCGGTGAGCACCAGCTCGGCGCCGTAGGCCTGCATCAGAACCCGCCGCTCCATGCTCATGGTCTCCGGCATGACGATAATGGCACGGTAGCCACGAGCTGCCGCCACGCTGGCAAGACCGATGCCGGTATTGCCGGAGGTAGGTTCGATGATGACGGAGCCGGGCTGCAGAATGCCTGCCGCCTCCGCTTTTTCCACCATGTTTTTGGCAATGCGGTCCTTGGCGGAGCCGCCGGGGTTGAAGGATTCCACCTTGGCCAGAAGCTTGCCTTCCAGATGGTTTTTGGCCGCATAGCGGTCCAGCGCCACCAGCGGTGTGCCGCCGATGAGCTCGGTAATGGAAGAATAGATACGCATAGACGCACTCCCTTACAAATGGAATGGGGATAGCTTTATTGAACTCTCATTATAGCGCGAAGCTGCCGGAAAAACAAGCGGAAAGAAAAGGGACTACGCTTTTGCGTAGTCCCTTGATTTCAGATCAGGCCTGCTGATCCTCCTCGTAGCGGGGAAGGTCCACCACCATGGGCTCGTGGCCGGTGGTGGGAAGGAAGACCTGCATCACATCGCTGGTCTTCAGCTTCAGGGTGCCGGTGCTCTTGCAGGGGTGGCAGCTGAAGTAGTCACACTCTCTGGTCTCGCGGTCCATGACCAGCTGCACCTTGTGCTCGGTGTCGAACAGCAGGGACAGGATGGAGGCGGAGCCGGGATGGACGCGCAGCAGCTCCTCCATAGCCTCGGCGGAGGCAAAGCTCAGACGGGCGGAGCCAATCTGCTTGCTCAGATCCTTGGTATAGAAGGGCTTGTCGCTGGGCATGGTCAGAAGGTAGAACTGGGTCTTCTGGCGGTTGCACAGCACCAGGTTTTTGCACACATCGCAGCCGAGGACGGCAGAGATATCCTTGCAGTCCTCCATGGTGTTGGCCCAGTCGTGTTCCACCCGCTCAAAGGGGATGTTCAGTTCCTGCAGCTTGGCGAATACGGCCTGCTGAGCTTCGTCCAGACCCTCGGTGGGGACGTTGGTATAGATCTGAGATACGATCATATGTCAATTTCTCTCTTTCTCTTATTTGGTTGCAGCCAGAGCTTCGCCGGCAGTATAGATGTTTCCCGCGCCCACGGTGAGGATCAGATCACCGGGCCGGGCCATAGCGCGCAGCTTTTCTGTGATGTCGCCCAGTGTGGGGCAATAGACGGCGCCGGGGATCTCCTTTGCCAG
>SVLG01000094.1 GCA_015068055.1 Oscillospiraceae bacterium
CGAAGTCGTTTTTCGCCGCGATGATAAGTCCGGAGGTGTCTTTGTCCAGCCGGTGAACGATACCGGGGCGCTTTTCCCCGCCCACACCGGAGAGAGACTCACCGCAGTGGTACAAAAGCGCATTTACCAGAGTGCCGTCCGGATGACCGGCAGCCGGATGTACCACCAGCCCCCGGGGCTTGTTGATCACGATGACATGCTCATCCTCAAAGACTACATCCAGCGGGATGTTCTGAGGATAAATGTTGACGATCTCCGGCTCGGGGTCCTCCCAGCAAATGCGGTCTCCTTCGCTGACGCGGTAATTCTTTTTTACACTCCGCCCGCTGCAGCTGACCAGCCCCTGTTCCAAAAGACGGACCGCGGCGCTGCGGCTCAGGGTGCAACGGGCGAGGAGAGCGTCGATGCGATCGCCGCTCTCCTCTTTGGAAACAATTATCTCGTTCATTTGAACTCCGCCAGAATGGAATCCAGATCAAAGCTGTCGGCTGCGGGGGCGGTGGGGGCCGGGACGCTCTTTTCAGGCGTTACAGGGCGCTGCACGGGAGCAACAGGCTGTGCGGGAGCCGGAGTGGGCCTGGCAACGGGCGCAGCCGGAGCGGCGGGACGCTGAACCGGAGCGGCGGGACGCTGAGCCGGAGCGGCAGGGCGCTGAGCCGGAGCGGCAGGGCGCTGAGCCGGAGCGGCAGGACGCTGAGCCGGAGTGGCAGGGCGCTGAGCCGGAGCGGCAGGGCGTTGAGCCGGAGCGGCAGGGCGCTGAGCCGGAGTGGCGGGGCGCTGAGCCGGAGCGGCGGGGCGCTGAACAGGAGCTGCAGGACGCTGAGCGGGGGCGGCGGGACGGGCTGCCGTGGGGGTGCTGCGCTGCACAGGAGCGGCCGATCGTTCGGTGGGAGCGGCGCCGCGCTGAGCGGGAGCCGCAGGACGACGGGCAGGGGCGGCACCACGCTGAGCCGGGGCGCTGCGGCGCTGGGGAGCCGCAGCAGCAACAGCTTCGCGCTCACGTCTCTGGGGAGCGGCCTTGCGCTGAGGACGACGAACCTCGACTTCTTCTTCCTCGTCTTCGTCGCCGCGGATCTTGCTCAGCAGCACGTGGACCAGGAAGATAATGCCGCAGATGGAGATGAGGCAGTCGGAAATGTTGAAGATGGCAAAGGAGAAGAACTCGAACTCGAACATATCCACCACATAGCCAAAGAGAGCCCGGTCGATGCCGTTGCCCAGAGCGCCCACCAGCAGCAGCACCAGAGACCAGCGGCCCAGAGGCTTGCGAACGATGCCCTTCCAGAGGAGGAAGATGGCTGCGGCGGTAAAGAGAATGAGGACGAGAAGGAGAAGGATGCGGGCTCCGGAGAAGAGACCGAAGGCGGCACCGGTGTTGTGAATGTTGGTCAGACGGATGACACCGGGGATCAGGGGCTTGATGCCGGTGTTGACGGGAAGGTTGTTGTTAACCCAGAGCTTCAGCAGCTGGTCGATCAGAAGAACAACCGTTCCGACGATGGCGTACAGCATGGGGATCTTCCTTTCTTTAAGGACTTTTACTCGCGGATGGCGGCGGCGCAGCGGGCGCAGAGAGTGGGATGCTCGGCATCCTTGCCCACGCTGTCGCTGTGGGTCCAGCAGCGCTGGCACTTGGGAAGTTCGCTGCTCTCCACCTTCACGGTGAGGCCGTCAAACTCGCCCCGGAAACCCTCGCCGCTGCCCTTGACAATGGCGAGCTCGGAGACGATGCAGAGTTGACGGAGTTCGTCGGCGTCGATACCGGCGAAGGGAGTCTCGGCACTCTCGCTGACAAAGAGAGTGATTCTGGCATCCAGAGGCTTGCCCACCAGCTTTTCGGCGCGGGCCAGCTCCAGAGCCTTGTTTACGTCGCCGCGAATGGCCATGAGCTTCTGGAAGCGGCCGTCCTCTTCCTCGCTGAGCTTGAGAGCGGCGTCGGCTTTGGGCATGTCGTTGAGACAGACGTTGCGCTTGTCGCAGCTCTTGTCGTGGGGCATGGCCAGCCAGATCTCGTCGGCGGTGAAGGAGAGGATGGGAGCCAGGAGACGGGTGATGGTATCAAGAATGGTGTAAATGGCGGTCTGGGCGCTGCGGCGGGAGAGGCTCTCGGCGCCGTCGCAGTAGAGACGGTCCTTGATGACGTCCAGATAGAAGTTGCTCATCTCCACCACGCAGAAGTTGTGGATGGCGTAGGTGACGGTGTGGAATTCGAACTTCTCATAGCCGGCGATGCAGCGCTCGATGAGGCCCTGCAGGCGGCTGACGGCCCACTTGTCCAGAGGCAGCATATCCGCGTAAGCTACGGGCGCATCGGGATCAAAGCCGTTGAGGTTGCCGAGGATATAACGGGCGGTGTTGCGGATCTTCAGATACTTATCGGAGAGCTGCTTGAAAATGGCATCGGAGCAGCGCATGTCGAGGGTGTGGTCGGCGCTGGCAGCCCAGAGGCGGCAGAGATCGGCACCGTACTTGGGGATGACCTCGTCGGGGTAGACGCCGTTGCCCAGAGACTTGTGCATGGCCTTGCCCTCGCCGTCCACGGTCCAGCCGTGGGTCAGCACCTGACGGTAGGGGGAAGCGCCCTTGACGGCCACGCCGATGAGGAGGCTGGACTGGAACCAGCCGCGGTACTGGTCGCCGCCTTCCAGATAGATGTCGCAGGGCCAGGTGCCGGGGGCATCCAGCTCCATGGAGGCGATGTGGGTGCTGCCGGAGTCGAACCAGCCGTCCAGCGTGTCGGTCTCCTTGGTGAACTCGCCCTTGGCACCGCAGTGGGGGCAGGCAAAGTCGGCACCCAGGAACTCGGAAGCGTCCAGATCAAACCAGGCATTGGAGCCTTTCTCGGCGAAGATCTTTGCCACGGCCTCGATGGTCTCGCTGGTGCAGACGGGCTTGCCGCAGTCGGGGCAGTAGAACACGGGGATGGGAAGCCCCCACCGGCGCTGACGGGAGATGCACCAGTCGGCGCGCTCGCGGATCATGGAGATCATGCGGTCATGGCCCCATTCGGGAGACCAGTTGACGGCATCGGCAGCCTCGCAGGCGGCGTCCTTAAAGGCGTCCACGCTGCAGAACCACTGGGGCGTGGCGCGGAAGATAATGGGGTTCTTGCAGCGCCAGCAGTGGGGATAGCTGTGGATGATGTCCTCGCTGGCAAAGAGAGCGCCGCTCTCCTTCATGTCGGCCAGGATGACGGGGTTGGACTCTTCGGTGCGAAGACCGGCGTACTTGCCGGCATAGTCGGTGTGACGGCCCTGATCGTCCACGGGGACGACCATCTCCATGCCGTAGCGGCGGCAGGTCTGGTAGTCATCGGCACCGAAGCCGGGAGCGGTGTGGACGCAGCCGGTACCGGAGTCCATGGTGACGTAGTCGGCCAGAACCATGCGGGAGGTCTTGGGCAGGAAGGGGTGAGCGGCCAGCATGTTCTCAAAGAAGCGGCCGGGATGAGTCTCCACAATCTCATAGCTCTCAAAACCGCCGATGCCCATGACCTTTTCGGTAAGGGCTTCCGCCATGACGTACATTTCGCCGTTGGGGGCCTTTACCACAGCATAGCTCTCGTCGGGGTGCAGGGCGATGGCCAGGTTGCCGGGCAGGGTCCAGATAGTGGTGGTCCAGATGACCACGAAGAGCTTGCTCTTGTCAAGGTGGGCGAGCTTGCCCTGATCGTCGTGCATGGGGAACTTTACGTACACGGTGGTGCAGGGGTCGTCCTTATACTCAATCTCGGCTTCCGCCAGAGCGGTCTCGTCGTGGGGGCACCAGTACACGGGCTTGAGACCCTTGTAGATATAGCCCTTTTCATACATCTTGCCGAAGACGCGGATCTCCTCGGCCTCAAACTTGGGGGCCATGGTGAGATAGGGATTGGCCCAGTCGCCCAGACAGCCCAGACGGATGAAGGCATCGCGCTGGATGTCCACATAGCGCTCGGCGTACTTCTGGCAGGCGGAGCGGAATTCGCTGACGCTCATGGCCTTGTGGTTGAGCTTCTGCTCCTTGATGATGGCGGACTCGATGGGCATGCCGTGGTTGTCCCAGCCGGGGACGTAGTACATCTGATAGCCGGCCATGGACTTATAACGGTTGATAAAGTCCTTGAGGCACTTGTTCATGGCGGTGCCCATGTGGATCATGCCGTTGGAGAACGGAGGGCCGTCGTGGAGGTTGAAAGCGGGGCGGCCTTCGTTGCGCTTGTACATTTCCTGGTAGAGCTCCAGCTCGTTCCAGCCCTTGAGCATGTCGGGCTCGCGCTTGGGCAGACCCGCGCGCATGGGGAAATCGGTCTTGGGCAGATTGACAGTAGCGTTATAATCCATCTCTTATTACTCCTTATAAACACACCACAGGGCGGGGCAAGGCCCCGCCCGGGATTATAGTCGTGCTTTCGATCAGAAGCGGAACATGCGGGTAGGCTCGTCTACTTCGTCGCTGACTTCGGGAATGCCGGCAAACACGGCTTCGGCGGCCTCAATGGCCTCGGCTGCGGCCTCGGAAGCCTCGTCGATAACGGCTTCGGCCTCTTCCACGACTTCGGCGGCGGGCTCTTCGTCCACGGTTTCCATCTCCCGCAGGGCGGTGAGGAAGTCGTTCTGCTTGACGGTGACGAGGAGCATCTTCTCTATGTACTCGGCAGAGGCCTTTTTGGCGGCGGCCAGACGGTTCTCTTCGGTTTCGCGTCTGGTGACAATGTCGCCGCAGATCTCGTCGGCCTTGGCACGGGCCTCGGCGAGGATGGTGTCGGCCTGAGCCTGCGCTTCGGCGATGACGGCCTCGGCCTTCTGCTGGGCCTCAGCCTCCACATTTCTGGCGAGCGTCTGGGCGGAGACGAGAGCCATGCGCATGGCCTCCTCCGTGGACTGATACTCACGAATCTTGTCGGCCAAAACCTTCATCTTGGCGTTGAGCATGCCGAATTCCTTCTGCGTGGCGGCATTGTCGGCAGCCAGTTCTTCCAGAAAATCGTCCACCTCGCCCATGTCGTAGCCGCCGAAAGTGGCCTTTTCAAAAGTCTTTTCGCGGATATCCTG
>SVLG01000095.1 GCA_015068055.1 Oscillospiraceae bacterium
GCATCTACTTCGGCGACCGCTGCTCCCCCGTCTCCACCAGCGCGCTGCTGGTCAGCACCCTGACCCGCACCGACATCTATGAAAACATCAAGGGCATGCTTCGCTCGGCCTGGGTGCCTTTTGGCGCCACCTGCCTGATTTATCTGGGGCTGGGCCTGCTTTCCGACCATTCCTCCGCACTCATTGATGTGGAATCGATCTTTTCCGGCGCACTGCGGCTCCATTGGCTGGCTCTGCTGCCCGCCGCCGCCATTCTCCTGCTGTCCGCTTTTCGGGTCAAAGTGCGTAAAACCATGATCGTCAGCATTATTCTCGCGTTCATCCTCTGTCTGACCCTGCAGGATATGACGCTTCCCCAGCTGCTCTACCTGCTGGTATACGGCTATCAATCCCCCGACCCGCAGGTCGCTGCCATGCTCAACGGCGGCGGGATCCTCTCCATGGTGCGGGTGTCCGCCATCGTCTGCCTTTCCTCTTCCTACGCCGGTATTTTTGAAGGCACCGGTCTGCTGACGGAAATCAAAGGCACCATCGCCGCTCTGAGCCGCCGCATCACTCCCTTCGGTGCCATCGCCTGTACGGCAACGGTCACCTCCATGGTGGCCTGCAATCAGACGCTGTCCATCATGCTCACCGATCAGCTCTGCCGGGATCTGGAGCCGGACGAGCGCACCTTTGCCATCCATCTGGAAAACTCTGCGGTGGTCATCGCCCCCCTCATCCCCTGGTGCATCGCCGGCGCAGTACCCATCGCCACCGTGGGCGCACCCACCGGCTGTCTGCTGTGGGCCTGCTTCCTCTATCTTCTCCCCGCCTGGCACTGGTTTGCCAGCCGGCCCAGAACATAACAAAACGCCAGCCGACATCGGCTGGCGTTTTGTTTTATGAGAGGGATTACTTTTCGTCGTTCTCGTGCAGCTTTTTGCCCACCTGGGCGATCACATGAAGCATGGTCAGGGCAGCCAGACGCTCGGTGCAGCCGGTGCCGTCGTAGGCAGGGGCGACCTCCACCAGGTCCATGGCGCAGACCTTACCGGTCTGGCAGATGGCAGTGAGCAGATCCATGCTCTCCTCATAGGTAATGCCTCCGGGCAGAGGGGACGCAGCGCCGGGGGCGATGGACATATCGTAGCCGTCAATGTCGAAGGTGATGTAGTAGGCATCGGCCTCGGGGATCTGGTCCAGAACATACTGCACGCCCTTTTCGTGGAGTTCGCGGGCGGAGATCAGCTTGCTGCCATAGGCGCGGGCGTCGTCGTAGTCCTTCTTCTTGCCGCTGCCCATGCCGCGCAGGCCAATCTGGACCATCTCACCAATGTGATCCATCTCGGACATGCGGCGCAGGGGACTGCCGTTGCCCTCCTGCAGGGGGCCGACGTTGCTGGTCCAGTCCAGATGGGCGTCAAACTGGATGACGCAGATCTTCTTACCGTACTCCTCCAGCGCTTTGCCCACAGGGATGCTGATGGAGTGGTCGCCGCCCATGATGATGGGAATGGCGCCGGCGCGGATGATGCGGCGCACCGCGCGCTCAATACACATAAAGGAGTACTCGCGGTCACCCTGCAGAACGTCGGCGTCACCGCAGTCGGCAATGGTGATGGGATAGGCCAGCATCTGCTCGTCGTGTTCGTAGTCATAGTAGCCCACGGTGCCGCGGCCGTACTGGGTAGACGCCTCGCGGATACGGCGGGGGCCCATGCGGGCGCCGCTCAGGAAGCCGACACCCATGTCAAAAGGAACGCCCAGAACGCCGAAATCGGCCTTCAGTTCGTCCAGATCGATGCAGATGGGGTAACGGCCAAAGGAACAAATACCGGTAATCGGCTGGCTGATCAGTTCGGGACGCATAGCGGGATCTCCTTTCGTATTCCAAAACAAAATTTGAGTTAAGCAACTGCTTATACTTCAATTATAGCAACAATCGCTCTTTTTTCAATCGAAAAACGAAAGTCTAACCTCTTCCCCCCTGCAAAAAAGAAGCCGTTTTTGGGGCAGAAGTTAAAAAAGGAGCGGAACCGTTTCCGGTTCCGCTCCTTACATTTTACTCTTCTTTTCCCTTTTCCGCCGCAGCCATGGGGGCCTCAACGCGCATCAGGTCGATGTTTTCCACGATATTTTCGATAATACCGGACTCGATGAACTGCTTAGCCTGGCGCACCGCATTCTTGATGGCATAGGCATCGGAAGATCCGTGTGCCTTGATGACCGGCTTGGAAATGCCCAGCAGAGCCGTACCGCCCACCTCGTCGGAGCTCATCTTCTTTTTCAGATCCTTCAGGCCTCCGGCCACCAGAACGGCTGCCAGCTTAGTCAGCAGGCTGCTCTTGAAAATGCCCTTCAGCTCCCGCATCAGGTACAGGGCAGTGCCTTCCATTGTCTTCAGGAAGATATTGCCGGAGTAACCGTCGCAGACAATCACGTCCACAGCACCCTCAACGGCCTCACGGGCTTCCACATTACCCACGAAGTTGATGCGGCCGGCCTTGCCCGCCTCTTCCAGCATGGGGTACACGGTGGTCTGCAGGCTGGTGCCCTTGGAAGGCTCCGCGCCGATGTTCAGCAAACCAACCTTAGGCTCGGGCCGGCCCAGAATGGTCTCAGCGTAATAGCTGCCCATGTAAGCAAACTGGAGCAGGTACTCGGGGGGGCACTCGGCATTGGCGCCGCAGTCGATGAGCACCGCGCCGCCGTTACCCACGGGCACCACGGGAGCCAGCGCCGCACGGCGGATGCCCTTGATGCGCTTGACCAGCAGCGTGCCGGCTGCCAGCAGAGCGCCGGTGGAGCCGGCGGACACAAAGGCGTCGCCCTCCCCTTTTTTCAGCAGGTTCAGACCCACCGTCAGAGAGGAGTCCTTCTTCTCACGAAAGGCGGTGGCGGGGTTGTCGCAGATCTCCACCACTTCACTGGCATGGGTGATCTCCACGCCGGCAGGCAGCTCCGCGATGCCCTGCTCCTTGAGCACGTTCAGGATCGCTTCGCCCTGACCCACCAGAACGATGTCCACTCCGTATTCCTTATTGGCCTCAATGGCGCCCATCACAGGGGCCAGAGGCGCATTGTCGCCGCCCATTGCGTCTACAATAATTTTCATAGTGTTCCTTTCTTCCGTATGTGCCTGTCCTGTCAAATATGTCGCTTAGTTCAGTTCCAGCTCGCCCAGCTTCTCCAGCGCGCGCTTGGAAATTTCCGCATTTTTATTCCGCTTGCCCTTGACCCGGTAGCCCAGCTGGGGGATCAGACCGAAGTTGACGTTCATGGGCTGGAAATTGACCACACTCTCGTCGCAGACGTACAGAGCCATGGCGCCCATAGCGGTCTCCCGGGGGAAGTTGACAGGCTCCTTGCCCAGCAGACGGTTGGCCAGCTCAATGGCGGTCAGACAGCCGGAGGCAGTGGACTCCACATAGCCCTCCACGCCGGTGATCTGGCCGGCGAACATGAGCCGCTCGTTGCCCCGGACGCGGTAGTACCGGTCCAGCAGGCGGGGGGAATCCAGGAAGGTGTTGCGGTGCATCACGCCGTAACGGATGTACTCGGCGTTCTTCAGGGCGGGGATCATGGAAAACACCCGCTTCTGTTCGGGCCAGCGCAGGTGGGTCTGGAAACCCACGATGTTATAGATACTGCCCTGGGCATTGTCCTTGCGCAGCTGGACCACGGCAAAGGGTTCCTTGCCCGTTTTGGGATCCTTCAGACCCACAGGCTTCAGAGGGCCGTAGCACAGGGTATCCCGACCCCGGCGGGCCATGACCTCCACGGGCATGCAGCCTTCAAAGACACCGGCATCCTCAAAGCCGTGGACCTCGGCCTCCTCGGCGGTACACAGGGCCTCCCAGAAGGCCTGATACTCTTCCTCAGTCATGGGGCAGTTGATGTAGTCCGGGGTGCCCCGGTCATAACGGGAGGCAAACCAGGCGCTTTCCATATCAACGCTCTCAAAGGTGACCAGAGGGGCGGCCGCGTCAAAGAAATTCAGGTACTTGCTGTCAGGGAACAGCTTGGCGATCTCAGCCGACAGCGTTTCCGAGGTTAGAGGGCCGGTGGCGATGATGACGTTGCCCTGGTTGGGGATCTCGGTGACCTCCCCTTCCACCACGGTGATATTGGGGTGATTGCGGATCTTTTCCGTAATGGCAGCGGCAAAGGCGTGGCGGTCCACTGCCAGCGCACCGCCCGCCTCCACCCGGTGCTCGTCCGCACAGGCCATGATGAGGGAACCGCAGCGGCGCAGCTCCTCCTTCAGCAGACCCACTGCGTTTTCAAGCTGGTCGGAACGCAGAGAGTTGGAGCAGACCAGCTCGCCGAAATATTCGGTATGGTGGGCGGGGGACATTTTCTGGGGCTTCATCTCCCGCAGTTCCACGGGGATGCCCCGCTGAGCCAGCTGCCAGGCAGCTTCGCTGCCCGCCAGGCCGGCGCCGATCACAATAACAGGTTCCATAGCTTACTCCTCGCTCTTCTTTGCGGTCTTTTTGGCGGTGGTTTTCTTTGCGGCGGTTTTCTTGGCGGCAGGCTTCTTGGCTGCCGTCTTTTTCGCCGTCTCCTTCTTGGCGGCAGTCTTTTTGGCCGCAGCCTTCTTGACTGCGCCTTCGCTTTCCCCGCTCTCATCGGCGGACTTTTTCTGCCAGCCGCCCCGCTTTTCCTCGGGGGTAAAGTTTGTGCAGGCCTCGTTGATGCAGAAGGGCTTGCGGGCACCGCGGCCTGCACGCTTGAACATGGTGTGGCCGCACGCGGGGCAGTTATCCTTTACGGGAACGTCAAAGGTCATAAAGCCGATCAGCTCTCGGCCGTCGGTACCTACGCCCCGCCAGGGACACTCCATACGCTTTTCGCAGGCATAGTAGGTATACTGCTTTCCGCTGGTCTTGCTCTTACCGGTGCGCTTGAACAGGCGGCCGCCGCAGGCGGGACACTTGCCGGGCATTTCCACCACCAGCGGCATGGTGAAGTCACACTCGGGCCAACCGGGACAGGCCAGAAAACGGCCAAACCGGCCGGACTTGACCACCAGA
>SVLG01000011.1 GCA_015068055.1 Oscillospiraceae bacterium
TACTCTGACTGGGCCACTACGGTCATCGACGCCTCGGTTAAATCCATGTGGTATCGCTTCAGCCGCCGGGAAGACGATTACTGCATCGAGTGTTCCGCCGATGGAGAGAATTTTTCTCAGATGCGCATCTGTCATATGTGGCAGGGCGGCGGCAGAATCCGCTTTGGCATCTATGCCTGCTCCCCGGAGGATTCCTCCTTGGGCGGGCTTTACGGACATGGCTCTGACGGAATGCCGCTGGCCGGCCCACGATGGTCAGGCACCGGACGAAAAGGGGTAAATACCATGGTACATACTCCCGGTAAAGGTGTCCGCAAAGAGCTGCCTTTTTGCGAAAGGTCATGCCGCTCTATTTTCGGCAGAGCTTCCGGACGACTCAGAAACGCTTTTTTGCTCCAAACTGAACGGATATAAACATGCAGGATCAGCGGAAATCAACCGCAGATCCCGGCAGCCCAACAGGGCCGGACGGATATGGTACGCAGCGAAAGCATGGGCAGCGTTTCTCCTGACGGGGCTTTGCTGTCCCTGTTCTTGTAGCTGAAGCTTCTGCGTGGTATAATACAGCAAAGCCAACGGGGAGGGGGCGATCGTATGCCGATGTGGAATCCATGGCGGGGCTGCAAAAAATGCAGCGACGGATGTCTGCACTGCTATATCCATAAGGGCGATGCCAAGCCGGGCTTGTGTATCTCGGCTTTTCCACGGACTTCCTCATCGAGGAAGCGGACGAATGGCGCGGGGAATGCTGGGCCATGATCCGTGAGCGGCAGGACTGCCGCTTCCTTTTCCTCACCAAGCGCATCGAGCGCTTGGAAGCCTGCCTCCCGGCTGACTGGGGCGAGGGCTACGAAAACGTTGTGGTGGGCTGCACGGTGGAAAATCAGCGCAATGCCGACCGGAAGCTCCCGCTTTTTCAGTCGCTCCCCATCCGGCACCGCTGCATCACCGCCCAGCCTCTGCTGGAGCAGGTCTGCATGGAGCCGTATCTGGATGGCGTGGAGCTGGTGGTGGTCGGCGGGGAGTCCGACCGCTGTGCCCGGGACTTTGATTACGCCTGGGCGCTGGATATCCGGGAGCAGTGCGGGCGGAGATAAAAAGGCTTGAGGGGGAAAGGAGCTTTGCGTAATAAAATGAAAGAGTGAAAGCCTTGCTTTCACTCTTTCATTCTTTCCGTGGCGGGGTTATCGATGAGCTCGCCGTTTTGAGTAAAGCGGGAGCCATGGCAGGGGCAGTCCCAGGAATGCTCCTGCCGGTTGTATTTCAAAGCGCAGCCCATATGGGGGCAGCGGGGCAGCGTGGGCGTCAGCAGGTGGAGAGCCGACTCTGCGGCGTTGACCATAAGCTGCGGTCGGAGAATGCTGCGGCTGGGGGAGAAAAGCTCGGCATAGGGGTTATCCCGGCCCTGCACCAGATCGGTGAGGAGCGTGGCGGCCACCATGGCGGAGGTCATGCCCCATTTATTAAAGCCCGTGGCCACATAGAGATCCGGCGTTGCCCGGGAATAGCGCCCGATATACGGCACGCCGTCCAGCGTCATGCAGTCCTGTGTCGCCCAGCGGGCGGTGATCGTTGCCTCCGGGTAGTTCTCAGCGGCAAAGGCCTCCAACTCCCGCCAGCCGCCGCCCTTTTTCCCGCTGCGGTGACTGCCGCCGCCCAGCAGCAGCCGCTCCCCGTAGCTTCGGAAGGAAAGGCCTTTATCGGATTCATCCACATACATACCCGGTACGTTGGGGGTGTTCTCCAGCGCCAGCACATAAGAGCGGTGCTGATAGAGCTTGAGGAAGTAACCGCCGTGCTTATTGAGAAAGGGGAAGTGGGTGGCTACGATGATCTTCTCCGCCCGGATAACGCCCCGGTCGGTGACGGCAGCGCCGGGGACAAGCTCCCGCACGCGGGTGTTTTCATGGATGGGGAGCCCCTGCGCGATGGCGGCGAGGAACTTCAGCGGATGGAACTGCGCCTGTCCCTCCAGACACACCGCTCCGGCGATGGGGAAGGGGAGGGGGAGCTCCGCAGCAAGGCTTGCGGCAGCTCCGATTTTCTGCAGCGCTTCCAGCTCGGTCTCGATTTTTTTCCGGTCGCAAAGGGAGTAGACGGCGGCGCTGCGCTCCTCAAAATCACAGTCGATATTTTTACAAAGGCTGCGGTATTTTTCCAGAGCCTGCTCATGGGCCTGCAGGTACAGCCGGGCCTTTTCCATGCCAAACTCCCGGATCAGCTTATCGTAGAGGAGGCCGTGCTGTGCGGTAATTTTGGCGGTGGTGTTTTTGCTGATGCCGCCGCCGATGTGCTCTGCTTCCACCAGAAGGCAGTCCACCCCGGCGCTGCGCAGCGTGTGGGCGCAGAGAAGCCCCGCCATGCCGCCGCCGATGATCAGCACATCCGTTTGGGCATCCCCCGGCAGCGCCTCAAAGCGGGGGAGAGCGGCGGTGGCTGACCATATGGAACGGGTGCGAGTTTCGTTCATTGAAATCACCTCAAAAAACAGCATACCCTGTGCCGCCTTTGGTATACAGGCAGCGCAGGGCATCTCCGGCAGATTATTGGAGAGCTTCCTTCAACTGAAGGATTCTGTTTTCTATCTCCGTTATAATTTTCCTGAACTCCTCATCGGATTTTCCTGTGGGGTCCTCCAGCCCCCAGTCCTCCCGGTGGGAGCAGGGCAGGGCAGGACACTGCACATTGCAGCCCATGGTGATGACCACATCCACTTCCGGGATTTGGGACAGGAGCTTGCTGTACTGCTTCGCTTCCATGTCGATGCCATGCAGCTCTTTCATCAGCCGGATGGCATCCGGATTTATCTTTTTTATATACTACTATACGGCGATCCAAACGGCAAGCGCAGACCCGGCGGGATCATTCGTCTGTGCAGTAAGGGGGGATAAGACCCGTCATTCCTGCATCCTTTTCTATACTCAGTTGTCGGTCAGCTGCTCCTTCGCCTGACGGACCGTGTCCCGGGTGATGGCATCGTCGTAAACGGTTATGCTGCAGCTCTGCGGATCGTCTCCGAAGAGCTCCCGGTATTCTGCGTAGAAATATACGGGACTGCCACTGGTATTGAAGCGATAGGTCAGCTGGGCGCTCTGCTCGTTTTCGTCTTCCGTTTTCCAACTCAGGACAAAACGAACCATATCCCGGCTGATATGGCCGACACCCTCCGGGAAGGAGACTTGCCTGTTGCTGCGGCTGAAGAACGCCCAGGCTGCATCTTCCGGGAAAATAAACTCTTCCGCATCTGTGGGATTGCACGCATACTCATCCTCATAACGGAGGATCTCCCGGCTGCGCCCATCCGAGAACGCAACCCTGTAATGGATGATGTCCCAGCTTTTAATATTGTCCACGCTGCCGTAGCAGGTTTCCACAGCAGCCATGGTTTTCTGTGATTGGGCATCCAACGGAGCGGTGAGTTCAAATGCGGCGTGGATCTTTCCTTTCTTTGGCGGCTGAGTCTCCCCGTCGCGGTACTCGATTACCTTGCCGATGCGGTACATACCGGGGGTGAGCTGCCCATAGAGGGGTGTCCAGTCGATGTACTCCAGGGACGTGTCCCGGGTAATGGGGATGGGCTCCGGGGCCCAGTGTGGCTCTGCGGCCATGGGGACCAAGGCCCAGCCTTCGCCGACCTTGCGCTCAAGCCAGTATTCCTCCGTGGTGCTCAGCTGACCGGGCCCGCCGGTTTTCCGCCGGAGAGATACCTCCGTGCCGGAAGCTGAGTGCCGCTTATCACCCGCTCGAAATTCCACCCCCCAGCTGATTATTTCGTCCTCGTAAGCCATTTCTTCGGGGGATATGGCTCCCTTGTCAGGGGTGCCGGTCAGGACCTCAAAGCGCTGTGCGGGAGAAAACGGCGTGGGGATAAGCCGGATGCGATCAGCCCCTTCGTATGGAGGGTTGTCGATCTGAAGAACGTTAATGGTGCTTGTCCCATGCAAATAGATGCACTTCACTTGAGATGTCCGGGTTGAACCCTCCTCGTCTTCCCATTCGACGTCAAAGAGAACGGCTTCTCCCTGATTGCTTTTACTGACTCCCTTATATGTGGCCTTTTCAGGATCCCAACGGAAAATATCCAGCCATTGAGCAAAGTCTTCGTCCTGCCCGGTGGTCTCCACCCATGAGCTGGATTGCCGGTCATAGAGCTTTCCGCCCAGCATCATGCGACCGAAGGCTTCGCTTCCGTCTGTGGGTACGCAGTTCCACATGGTATCCTCGCCCACTTTCAAAAGCTCGGTAAGAAATATCTGTTGTCCGCCGGGGGCATCGGCGGATATGGCGATATTGAACGCTTCCGCGTGGAGAAGGGCATTCAGATCCGCATAACACTTTTTCACCAGCTCACGCTGAGCTGTGGTTTCCGGGTCGGGCACCTCCGCCGCGGGTGCGGGAGGACTCGTCAGCAGGCAGAGAGCCACAAAGAACAGCGCCAGCACACCCGATGTCCCGCCCAGGAACCCGGGCTTTTTATAGCGCAGAATAGAGAGAATTCGCTGCCGGACGCTGACTTCGCCAAAGGCCACGGGGCTGGCTGCGTGGTGCATTTGCCGGCTGCTGCAGGCAAGGAGCGCTTCTGAGTAGGACTTGCGCTCCTCCAGCTCCATAAACTGCACCACCCGCTCGTCGCAGGCTACCTCAATATCCCGGCAGAGCATCATATAGGCTACCCATACCAGCGGATTGAACCAGTGGAGGGCCAGCGCCAGAAAACCGATCATCTTGATCCAGTGGTCGCCCTTGTCCAGATGGGTGCGCTCATGGGCCAGAATATGCTGGCGGTTCTGTGCGTCCATACCCGTGGGAATGTAGATTTTCGGCTGGATGAAGCCCAGAATAAAGGCCGTGTCCAGCCCCTCGCATTCCCAACCACCGCTGATACGGACAGCGTGACGCACCCGGGAGCGTAGACGCCGATAGGAAACAACGCTGTAGACAGCAAAGGCGCAGGCTACTGCCAGCCACAGCCAGGGGAGAAGAGGCGCATTCCGCAGATCGGCCAGAAAGCCCGTCGGAAGGGGCCACTCCGGCTGCAGACTCAGCTCGCTGCGCAGTTCCAGCGGCAGCAGCAGGCGAAGGCCCGCCAGCAGCCAGAGAAAGCAGATGTACTTTCTGGGTGTTCTGCGCAGCACGAGCCGTAAAAACATGACCGCCAGAATCGCGATGCTGCCGTGGAAACTGGCTGTCAGCAGATTTTCCAGAAATCCCAGCATGGTCATTCCTCCTCGTAGCGGTCGATCAGGGCCCTCAGTTGATCGACTTCGGCCCTTGACAGCTTCCGACTTCTGGAAAAAGCGGCAATAAAAGCGGGGAGGGAGCCTTCAAAAGTCTCCTCCATCATTTCTTCCAGCCGGGAAATCTGGGCTTCCTCCTTGGACACAAGGGAACGGACGATGGTGTTTTCGTTTTTCAGAACACCACGCTCCGAGAGTCGGCGGATTACCGTGTAGGTTGTGGCCTTGCTCCAGCCGAGCTTGTCTTTGCAAAGTGCCACCAGCCTGCCGGAACTGACCGGCTCGTGTTCCCACATAATGAGACAGAATCGATATTCGCTTTCAAAAATCGCAGGAGTTTCCATCTGCTATCCCTCCGACGGTTTAATGGATTAAACTTATCGGAATTAGTTTAACAGATTAAACCGGCTGTGTCAAGAAAAAACGGCCCGGAGCCCCATATGGAGTTTCGTTTCTCTGTTCCTGCTTGCAAATTAACACGGCTTGCATATAATGATATCTAATGTCAGATGTTGGGTCAACATGGGAGGTTTGTATGCGAGAGTTCTTATACGGTGCCGGAGTTGTATGCATCTATTTTGCGCTGGCTGCTTCCGTTGCGCTCCTGTCCAGAAAGTGGATCCGAATACCGGACGAACTGTTCCGGAAAATACTGCACTTTATTCTGCTGTTTTCCTATATCCCGTTTGCCTTTGCTTTTGAAACATGGTGGCGCTCTGTGCTGCTGACCGTTGCGCTGGAGCTTTTGATCTATCCTGCTCTGGCACTGGCGGAAAGACTGCCGATGTTTTCTGCTTTCGTAACCGAGCGGAAACATGGAGAGTTCAAACAGAGCATGCTGCTGGCGTTTACCATGCTGGCGGTTTGCAACACAGTCTGCTGGGGCGTGCTGGGAGATAAGTATTTGGGCCTTGCCTGTATGTATGCCTGGGGCGTGGGGGATGCCTTTGCCGCGCTGATCGGAAAGCCGTTCGGCAGGCATAAAATCAACTGGAAATACGCAGACAAACACAAAAGCGTGGAAGGTTCGTCGGCCATGTTTCTGGCCTCTGCCATTGCCGTTGCCTGTGTTCTGCTGGCCCACAACCATCTGACCCTCCCGGCCTACATAGTGATTCCTGTTGCCGGTGCCGGTATAGCCACACTAGTGGAGATGGTCACCAAGGATGGGCGGGATACGATCTACTGTCCTGCGGCTGCGATGATGGTCATGCTTCCGTTGATGGATCTGTTTGGAGGTCTTGCATGAGCGATAAAAAAACCGGAACCAAGACACTTCTGATGTCCGTCCTTATGAGCGCGCCCGGTCCGCTGGTTGTTGGTCTGGGGCTTTTGGCCGGCCAAAGTTCCACCCAGATCGCGGATTTTGTCCGAAGAAGCTCGGAGCTGCTTGCCATTATCATGGCCTTTGCAGTATATCAGATCACCACCAGGAACGGCTCCACGGACGAGAAGCGAAAAGCAAAGCTTGAGCGGATCTCCAATATCTTTGTGGGCGCTATGATGTGCCTTGGCGGCAGCTTTATGGTTCTGCTGGCCTTTCTATCGGATACGACGGACAAGGGGAATGTGATCCCCGGCCTGTCCATTGCTCTTATGGGTGTCATCGCCAATACCCTCTTTTGGCGCAAGTATACAAAGCTGAACAGGGCGGATCCCAACGCCATTCTTGCGGTGCAGGCAAGACTGTACCGGGCGAAAAGTCTGGTGGATTGCTGCGTGACCATGGCGCTGCTGTCCGTGGCCATCGCAGCGCAATCGCCGGTTTCTGTCTGGCTGGATTTCATCGGCTCTGTCATCGTTGCGGTTTATCTTGTCTGCTGCGGTGTTCAAACGATTTGGGAATCGGTGAGAAAATATAATATCAAAAATGAGTTTTTCCCATGGAATCTTTTCGCGCCGCCCATCAGCGAGGGGTTTCTGGCCATGTCCGTTCCCCACATGAAGCCGCCCAGGGCCCTTTGGCGGGATGCGGAACTGGATGTGAGTACACACAAAATCGCCGGTTATGACGGTAAAGAGATATCCTGCTTCCTTCTCTCTCCCGTGAGACTCCCGGAGAAAGCACCCGGTCTGATCTATCTCCATGGCGGCGGCTTTGTGCTGGAGGCGGCGGGCTACCATTACAGAAATGCCATGCGTTATGCCAAAGAAGTGGGCTGCAGGGTCGTATTTCCCCAGTACCGACTGGCACCGAGGCATCCCCATCCCGTGTTCTTTGAAGACTGCTATGCGGCCATGTGCTATGTCTATGACAACGCAGATGCACTGGGTATTGATGTTGACCGCCTTGGCGTTGGCGGGGACAGCGCCGGCTCAACGCTGGCGGCGGGTGTTTGCAGGATGGCCAAAGAGCGTAAACACCCGGTGAAGTTCCGCTTCCAGATGCTCCTGTATCCGTTTCTGGATGCCAGAAACGAAAGCGAGTCCGCCAGACGTTTCACCGACACGCCCATGTGGAATTCCACTCTGTCCGACCGGATCGGGCCGATGACGAAGGTGGATAAAACCCATCCCAACTATGTCTGGTATTCACCCGTGGAAGCGGAGGATTTTGACGGTCTTCCCCCTGCCTATATCGAAACGGCAGAATTTGACTGTCTGCACGATGATGGAATTTTGTATGGGCGTCTTTTGGCAGGGGCCGGCGTTTCCGTGACGGTAAACGAAACGGCGGGTACGATGCATGGCTTTGACATTGCCGAAAAGGCCCCCACCACGCTGGCTGCCATGGCCGCGCGGATCGCCTTTATGAAACGCCTGCTATCATGCAGCGACCGATAAGAGGGCGATCGGAGGAGCTTTTCTGAATGGAAGAAGAAATATGTTAAAAACCGTTGACTTTTATTATTTCAGCCCCACGGGCGGCACGAAAAAACGGGGGAGGCTTTAGCCGCCGGACTGGCAGAGACTGTATGGGAGGTCAATTTGGCCGGGAAAACGGGTTTTACATATATAATATCATCTAATATCGACGCCGTTTTTCGGTGCCGAATTTGGCAAGGGAAAGGAGATGCTGAATATGATTCTTATCGTTGAAGGCCTTGTGATGTGTTTTGTGCTTTTAATAGTGTGTGTAGTCGGTATTGCCAATGGTCCTGTTGGGTTAGTGCTGCTGTATGAAGAGGATGTGCAGCAGCGGGTAGTGGAACTTGGACTTACCACCAAAGAAAAAATCCGCAGGAACTTTATCCTTTGCAGCCTTGCCCTGTTCGTACCTCTGTTTGTTTTGCCGCCGCTCATGGTGTACGGCATCAACGGAGTGAATGGGTTTTGGGATGGTTTTTGGCAGATGTCGATTGTTCTGTGGATACAGGGGCTGTTTGACCGCTTTTTTGTTGATTGGTACTGGGTCGGAAAAACCAGAGCATGGGAAATTCCCGGCACAGAAGATCTGAAGCCGTACATTCCGGAGAAAGTAATGGTCAGAAAATGGCTTGGTACGGTTGTACTCAATCCGTTTATTGCCGCCATCGTTGCCGGAGTCATGGAATTGCTTTAACGGTTTCAGGTTGACCAAAGAATTCATATCTGCAGGGGATAAGCATGAAATACACAAGTACTTTGATTGCCGTAAAAGATATGGATATAAGTAAACGATTCTATCAGGATGTGTCAGGAATGAATGTTGCTGTGGACTAAGGTGCGAGTGTTACATTATGGTACTTGGGACGAAGGCGCTGCGGCAGACAGCCGCTCCGGCTGCTGAGTGAGGAAGGAACAGGGGCGAATGAGGATGATCAGCGAAAACGCATGGGACGAGCTCCTGCAGATAAAAACGAGCGGACTGGACGATACGAACGCGGATGCGCATCATTACCGCTACGAGCCTACGCCGTACCGGGTTCTGGAGCGGCTGGCGGACAGCGGGCTTTTCGGTGAAGGCGATACGGTGCTGGACTACGGCTGTGGGAAAGGGCGGGTTTGCTTCTTCCTTGCGCATCGGACGAAGGTAAGGGCCATCGGCATTGAGTACGACCGGCGGATTTATCGCGCCGCGCTGGAGAACCGGAAAACTGCCGCCAAAGCCGGGGTGGACTTTGTGCTGACGGCAGCCGAGGAATACGAGGTTTTAGATTATGTAAACCGGTGTTTTTTCTTTAATCCCTTCTCCGTGGAGATCCTTCAGAAGGTGATGGCGCGGATTCTGGAGTCCTGGTATGAGACGCCCCGGGAACTGTTCCTGTGTTTTTACTATCCCTTTGATGACTGTCTTTCGTATCTTATGAGTGTGGAAGAACTGGAGTATTATGAAGAGATCGACTGCGGCAGCAACCCGCAGGACCGGGTTCTTATTTTTCGCTTGAGAGAGTATTAGAAGTGCAGGATGGGGGTTGGAAGCTTCCATGTATGTTATTCTCCATATAAGCGGGTATTTTAAGGCGGCACGCCCGGGATGGCGTGCCCTGCGGAGCAACCCGGGCGCCGACCCTTGCCATACAAAGGGGCATTTGCTAAAATACAACCGAGGTGATTACGATGACGCTTACTTTCGTTTGCTATCCCAAGTGTTCCACCTGTCAGAAGGCCGCCGGATGGCTGAAGGACAGGGGAATCGAATGCCGGTTTCGGGACATCCGGACGGAACGGCCCAGCCGGGAGGAGCTGGCCGTCTGGCGCGGGCTGAGCGGTCTGCCGTTGAAGAAGTTTTTCAATACCAGTGGACTCTTTTATAAATCCATGGATCTCAAGAACAAACTCCCCGGAATGAGCGAGGAGGAAATGCTTGATCTGCTGGCCAGCGACGGGATGCTGGTGAAGCGGCCCATCCTTGTGGGCGAGGGCTTTGTTCTTGTGGGCTTTCGGGAGGCCGAATGGGCGGAGGCGGGTTTTTATGCCCCTTAAGATCGTACAAAACGACATTACCAGAATGGCCGTGGACGCTATTGTCAACGCGGCGAAGGAAACGCTGCTGGGTGGTGGCGGCGTGGACGGCTGCATCCACCGTGCGGCGGGGCCGGAGCTGCTGGCCGAGTGCCGGACGCTGGGCGGCTGCCGGACCGGTGACGCCAAAATCACGAAGGCTTACCGTCTGCCAAGCAGGTATGTAATCCATACCGTTGGCCCGGTGTGGAGGGGAGGCGGCTGCGGGGAGCGGGAGAAGCTCGCCTCCTGCTATCGCTCAAGTCTTGCACTGGCGAAGGAGTACGGCTGCGAAACGGTGGCCTTTCCGCTGATCTCCTCGGGCGTCTTCGGCTATCCCAAAGATCAGGCCCTCCGCGTGGCAGTGGAGACCATCGAGGAGTTCCTCGCGGGAAATGACATGACGGTCTACATCGTCCTCTTCGACCGGAATTCGCGGTGACGGTGATTTTTCGGATTTTCGCTATTGACTCTCCCCTAAGGGGATGGATTAAGCTTGTCCCATGGAGGTGAGAAGATGCTGAAAATCGGTGAGTTTTCCAGGCTGTCCATGCTGACGGTCAAGGCTTTGCGCTTTTATGAGAAGGAAGGTTTGCTGTGCCCGGCGTATGTGGACGAACGGTCGGGCTATCGTTTTTATGAGGCGGCGCAGCTGGAAACGGCGGCGGCCAATCGGGCGGACATTGTGATCGCCATGGACAATGCGCTGCCGCACATGCTCAGCAAAGCCGCGCCGGAGGCGAGCCGGTTCGAATGTGAATACCGGGCCACGCGCCGGGAGGAACTGACCGGTCTGCTGCTTGCCGCCGGCTGCCGGGATGTGGTGTGGAAGTAACGGGCGTCCATCCGGCAAGCCTTGACGAGTCGATGCAAAAAACGCCCTGCCGAATGGCGGATGCTCATAAAACAGTTGACAGGCGCAGCAGTTTATTCATCTGCTGTGCCTGTTCTTGTGTAAGATGGTTTCATATGATAATATGTTAACAGACCGATAAATCTTAAATTTAGAGGATAGAGGCAATGAAGAAATATATAATGCCTGTCATTATGTTAGCAATATTTGAAACGGTTGCAATTATGCTCTGGCTAACGAAGGATAATCTCTTTTATCTATTAAATTTTAGTTATATTGGTTGCTCAATTGCATGGGGTCTTGCTCTTTATATCAAAAACTATAAACACGCCCGGCGGATAACTCAGCTTCTGGTAGGTTTATATATGTTGCTCTATTTAGGCGTGTTTTGTAAAGAGAATATGCAAATAGAGGGATTTTGGTATTACCTGTTTACTGGGGTTTTCGAGGCTGCTACCATTCATTATGCGGTTGCTAAAATTTTTGGCCCATTGATTTTCGGAAGAGGTTGGTGTGGATATGCATGCTGGACTGCTATGGTATTGGATTTCCTTCCATATAAAGTACCGGTACAACCACGAAAGAGAATAGGGTGGATTCGATACATTGTCTTTTTTGCCGCATTGGCATTTGTTTCGGCTCTTTTCTTAGCTCATGCAGGCAACATTGAAAGAATAATGTTTTGGGCGTTTATAATCGGGAATATTTTATATTACGCAGCAGGTATTATTCTTGCATTTATGTTGAAGGACAATCGTGCTTTTTGTAAATACATATGTCCCATTACTGTATTTATGAAACCGATGAGTTACTTTTCACTGCTCCGAATAGAGTGTGATGCAAGTAAATGTGTATCCTGTGGAAAATGTAAAAAGGTTTGCCCGATGGAAGTGGATATGACAGACAATTCAAGAAAGCGTCAAAATGGAACGGACTGTATTTTGTGTTTTGAGTGTGTAAAAGCGTGTCCTCAAAAAGCATTATAAATTCATGCGTTAGAAAAGAGTTCTTTCTGGTTGACGGAACAAAAATTCCAAATTCCAATATAGTGCGAACAACGATTCAAGCCAAGCCTCAAAAGAAGCTTGGCTTGAACAGCGTGTTCACGGCGGTGTAGGCCCAGTCCCAGGGGACACGGAAGAGCCACAGCAGCTTGATGGCTTCCGCTTGAAAAGGGAGCTGTCCTGTGTTTGGAAGAATGGAAAACCACGCGCAGGACGAGCGGTTCATTCAGCCGGGGTTTTTGTTGCGAACATGCGTTCTGTATAGTATGATAAATGCATCAACATGACAGGGAGCGGGTGGCAGTATGGAATTGCTGGATTACGAAAAAAAGCACGGGGACTATGTCCGCACGCATCTGGGTGAATGTACCGTTTTGCTCAGAAGCAACGGGGCCTTTCCGCTGGAAAAGCCCGGAAAGATCGCGGCCTACGGCTGCGGCGTCCGGGGTACGGTCAAGGGCGGCACCGGCTCAGGCGAGGTGAACTCCCGGTATTTTGTCACCGTGGAGGAGGGGCTGCGCGCTGCGGGCTTCACCATCACCAGCGAGGCGTGGCTGGACGCCTACGACGCGGTGCGGGCCGAAGCCAAAAAGCAGTTTATTCAGGACGTAAAAGCCCGGGCAAAGGCCAACGGCGAAATGCCCATGCTGGCGGCCATGGGCGCTGTGATGCCGGAACCGGAGCATGAGCTGCCCCTCTGCGGCGAGGGCGACACCGCCATCTACGTTCTCTCCCGCCTCTCCGGGGAAGGAAACGACCGACCGGTGGAAGGGGATGTGAAGCTCTGCGCTTCGGAAAAGCGGGACATTCTCGCCCTGAACGAAAAGTATGAAAAGTTTATGCTCATCCTCAATACCGGCGGTCCGGTGGATCTCGGCGAGGTGAGCGAGGTTGGCAACATCCTTGTCATGTCCCAGCTGGGCAGCGAGAGCGGCCATGGACTGGCGGACATCCTGCTGGGACGGCAGAACCCCTCCGGCAAGCTGAGTACCACCTGGTCCCGTTGGGAGGACTACTGCCCCATCGGTGACTTCGGCGGCAAGGCCGATACCCGCTACAGAGAAGGCATTTATGTAGGCTACCGCTGGTTTGATGCCGTGGGCCAAAAGGCCCTGTATCCCTTCGGCTACGGACTCAGCTATACGAGCTTTGAAACCGCGTGCGAGAACGTCCGCGTGGCGGGGGAGATCGTCACGGTGCGTGCAAGGGTGACCAATACCGGCCGTCGTGCCGGCAAGGAAGTGGTGCAGGTGTATCTCTCCGCTCCCTGGGGGAAACTGGATAAGCCCTGGCAGGATCTGGCCGGTTTTGCCAAAACCGCGGAGCTGGCTGCCGGCGAGAGCGGGCATGTGGAAATATGCTTTAAACTCCGGGATCTGGCCTCCTACGATGAGGAGCGATCGGCCTTTGTTCTGGAGGCGGGGGACTACATTGTCCGCGTAGGTAACTCCAGTGCCGATACCAAAATCGCGGCGGTGCTGACGCTGGAGCGGGAAGTGCTGACGCTGCAGGCGAGGCGCAGCTGCGGCAGACCGGATTTTGCCGACTGGCGGCCGGAGCAAAGAGAAAAGGAAGAAATCGGCGATGATGTGCCGCACATCTGCGTGGACGCGGCCGGGATTACGCCGGAGACGGCGGTTTATGATGAGCCTGTCGCCGTTGAGGATGCGGTAAAGAGTCTCAGCGACGAGCAGCTGGCGTATCTCAATGTGGGCGCGGCAGCAGCCCACGGCGGCGTGCTCAGCGTCATTGGCAACGCCAGCAGGCTGGTGTCCGGGGCGGCGGGTGAAAGCTCCGACGCGGCCAAGGAACAGGGGCTTGGTGTGATGGTCATGGCGGACGGCCCGGCGGGGCTGCGTCTGCACCGGAAGTTTTACCGGGATAAGAAGGGTGTCCATGCCATTGGAGCCGCCGGGCTTCCGGAGAGTATGCTGTATACCATGCCCGCTGTGCTGCGCTGGTTCTTAAAGCGTCTCGGCGGCGGGGACAAGGTGAAAAAAGGCGTCAGCGTGGAGTATCAGTACTGCACCGCCCTCCCCATCGGCACCGCTCTGGCCCAGAGCTGGAACGTGGAGCTGGCCGAGGGCTGCGGTGACATTGTAGGCAGTGAGATGGAACGCTTCGGTGTGCATTTCTGGCTGGCTCCGGCGCTGAACATCCACCGGAGCATCCTCTGCGGCCGTAACTTTGAGTACTTTTCGGAAGATCCGCTCATCGGCGGAAAAATGGCGGCGGCTCTTACCCGCGGCGTGCAGAAGCACCCCGGCTGCGGCACCACCATCAAGCATTACTGCGCCAATAATCAGGAGACCAACCGCTATACCAACAATTCGCAGGTCAGTGAGCGGGCGCTGCGGGAGATCTATCTCCGGGGCTTTGAGATCTGCGTCCGGGAAGCCCAGCCCCACGCCCTGATGACCTCCTATAATCTCCTGAACGGCGAGCATACCTCCGAGCGCCGGGATCTCTGCGAGGACATCCTTCGCAGCGAGTGGGGCTATCAGGGCATCGTGATGACCGACTGGCTCATTTCGCTGATGCCGGCAGACAAGTCTTCCCCTTACCGGAAGCCCCGGGCGGCTCTCATCGCGGCGGCCGGCGGCGAACTGGTGATGCCCGGCGACAAAAAGGACATAAAGGATATTCTGGCGGCGCTTCGGAGCGGGGAGCTCACAAGAGAGCAGCTGGAGGTGAATGCCAGCCGCCTTTACCGGGTGTGGAAGAGGCTTATGGGATAAGGCGGAAAAAGTAAAGAAACGCAGCCCGCAGCGCCATAGCGCTGCGGGCTGCGTTTCTTTACCCTTCCACTGCGATCTCTTTGATGTTGAACTCGTTGCCCCGCAGGAGCCAGGTTTCGCCGCTGCCGCAATGGGGGCAGGTGCGGCCATGGGGGATGGTTTCATAGTCCTGTCCGCAGCCGTCACAGTGGGTGACGGCGCCGATGCGCTCAATAAGCAGCTCGCAGCCTTGCAGAAGCTCTTCACCGCGCTTGCAGTTCCACTTCCACACATCCAGCAGATACTCGGGGATGACCGTGGAGACCTCGCCGATTTCCACCGTCACGCTGCGGATGTGCTTCGCGCCGTTTTCCGCGGCGATTTTGCTGACGCTTTCCGCTATTTTAAAGACAACACCCAATTCATGCATATTTCAGCCCTTCCAATCCTTGACCTGCGTCTTCAGCCAGTCGGCAAGCTCCGCCACGCCTTTGCCGGTTTTGGCAGAGATGGGGAAGATTTTGATATCGGGGTTGCGCTTGCGGGCATACTGCTCCACCAGCTCCATGTCAAAGTCGAACCAGGGGAGCACGTCGATCTTGTTGATGATCATGGCGTTGCAGCGCTGGAAGATCAGGGGGTACTTCAGGGGCTTGTCGTGGCCTTCGGGCACCGAGAGGATCATTATGTTCAATGCAGCGCCGGTGTCGAACTCCGCCGGGCAGACAAGGTTGCCCACGTTCTCCAGCACCACCAGATCCAGCTCCGCATCCCCCAACTCACGGATGCCCTGCCTCGTCATGTCCGCGTCCAGATGGCACATGCCGCCGGTGTGCAGCTGGATGACCCGGACACCGGTGCGGGAGATGGTGTCGGCATCCACATCGGAGTCTATGTCCGCCTCCATAATGCCGATGTGAAGCTCCCCGCGCAGCGCCTCAATGAGGCGCGTCAGCGTGGTGGTTTTACCGCTGCCCGGGGAGGACATGAGATTGATGAGATACGTTCCCCGTCCCTTCAGCTCCCGGCGGAGCTTTTCGGCATCGGCATCGTTATCGGCGAAGACGCTTTCCTTTACCTCGATAATGCGATATGTATCCATGGCTTGCCCTCTCTTGTTGTCTGCTTTTTCTGCATTATAGCACCCTCGCCGGCAGATTACAAGGAGAAGGGGGGTTACTCGGAGAGCATCAGAATCAGTTCGTTGGCCAGTGTGGAGCGGGGGTGGTTCTGGCGCTGAATCCAGCCGATCTCCACCCGCTGGGAGTCCTCGGGGGCAAAGGGGATGAAGCGGGCGTTGTCATAGAAGCTGAAGCGCTCGTACAGCGCGTCGCAGTAAGCGCCCTCGCAGAAGCCGTCGAACTGGGAAACGAGGTCCATACGCATGCCGGTGTAGTTGGAGATGATGGGGTTTTTCGGCACCAGCTGATAGCGCTTGAGCAGCGTCAGCAGCGTGGACTGCACCCGCCGCTCCAGATCCACGTAGTCAAAGCCGGTGTGGGTAAAAATCGGCATCTCCATCAGAAGGAGCAGGGCTTCCTTATCAATCTGCTTGATGTGCTCCGGAAAGGCCTTGCTGTTTTTGCTGATATAGATGCCGGGGACGGCATCCTGCAGGCGGCTGTATTCCATGCCCTTGGCACGGATTTCCCGGAGAAAGAGGCCGCGCTGGGATTCGGGCAGGGAGATAATGCCGATTTCGGCCTCCTCGTTTTTGATGAGTTCGATCTGCTTGCCGATGGGGCACTCCAGAATCTGCAGGGTGCAGTTGATGTCCTTGTACTTCTGCCGGATCTGAAACACCGCATCGTGGAGAAAGCGGAAACCCTCCGACACCAGTCCCAGATGCAGCGGGGGAACCTGCTGGCTTTTATAGAGGTTGTTCAGCGTATCGATCTGGCTGGCAATTTCGGTGGCGTGCTTGATATATTTCCGGCCAAAGGCGGTAGGTTCCACGCCGGCCTTGCTTCGCTTGAAGAGGGATGTACCGATTTCGGCTTCGATGTTTTTCAGCGCGGCGGATAAGGTGGGCTGCGAAATATAAAGGTTCTCGGCGGCCTTGGAAATAGTTCCGCAGCGGGCGATTTCAAGAACCAGTTCAATGTGCGAGTAATTCACGGTAACTCAATTCCCCTTCGCTTTATATTTATTAGTATTTTATCATGGGTTTTTCATTTTTCAACATTTATTCCCTGAAAAATATTGCAAATAGGGGAAAATGGCAGTGATTATTTCAATAAATAAACCAACGGATTTTTTGGGTAATAACGGAATATAGCCGGGATGAATTGTATAAAGTAGACAAATATGGCCGCATGAAATCGCTGTAAAGTCCAAAACCGCGACAACATTCATCGAAAAATTGCGCGTATAAAAGGCAAATATTATTATTGTTCACCGGCGTAACGAAAAGTATAATACCAGCATAAGGCGGAATTCCGTTTTGTGATACGGAACAATCCGTGGGCCCTTCCGCGCCGAAGAAAGTTTTGCAGTATGGCCCGACTCGCAGCGCAGATGCGGTCAGCGCTCCGACCCTCTGCGCTGTGGGTCCTCCCATAGGAAAAAACGCTCACCACGTCTGGAAAAAAGAAAGGAGCTGGTAGGAACAAGCGGTAAAACCAGTAAGTCAGCAAATCCATTATTAAAGAAGGAGAATAGAATTATGAAGAAGTTTATGTGTCTGGTCCTTGCATTCGCCATGATGCTTTGCGTTGTGGGTTGCGGTCAGAAAGCCGAAGAGGCTCCCGCTCCGGCTCCTGCTGAGGAGAAAGTGGATACTTCCAAGATGGAGACCGAAGTCAAGATGGAAGAGACCGAGGTTAAGGAAGTTGTCGCCACCGACCGTACCCTGAACCTGGCCTCCAGCAACGCCATCAAGACCCTGGATCCTCACGGCACCACTAACATTTCTGACCTGGACATCCTGAAGCAGGTCTACGAAGGTCTGATCTATCTTGACAACGGAGAGATCGCCTACCGCGTGGCTGAGTCCCACGAAGTCAGCGATGATATGCTGACTTGGACCTTCAAGATTAACCCCAATGCCAAGTTCCACAACGGCGAGGCTGTCAAGGCCAGCGACGTTGTTTTCTCCTACGAGCATGCTAAGGAAAGCTCCTTTATGGCTGCTTACACCAACGGCATCGGCGCTGTTACCGCTCTGGATGACAGCACTGTTGAAATCAAGCTCGACGCTCCTCAGGCCGCTTTCCTGGTGTCCCTCTCCGAGGTTATGATCATCAGCGAGAGCTTTGCTAAGGAAAATGATCTGCTGGAAGCTGCCTGCGGCACCGGCCCCTACATGATCGAGTCCGTTGACCTGGCCACCGCCGTCAAGGCTGTTGCTTACCCCGAGTACTACCGCGGCGAGGCTCAGATCAAGAGCATCCAGTGGAACGTGATTGCTGACAACACCGCTCAGTACATGGCTCTCGAGGCCGGCGACCTGGATTACCTCCAGATCCCCCACGCCCAGTTCGGCAATGCTGAGAAGAACGAGAAGCTGACTACCGGCGTTATCCCCACCTACCACACTGTTTCCATCTCCTACAACGTCAACAAGGCTCCCTTTGACAATGTCCTCGTCCGTAAGGCCATTTCCTACATGATCGATAAGGAAGCCTGCGCTGAGGCCTGCTTCGAAGGCTACGCCGTCGTTGACACCCTGCTGGTGAGCACCAGCGTCAACGGCATGCCCGCTTTCGAGGATGTCGCCGAGTACAACTACGAGTACGATCCCGAGAAGGGTCTCGCCCTCCTGGAAGAGGCCGGCTACGACACCTCCAAGCCCATTGACCTCGGCACTCTGCACACCTACCCCGAATCCCTCTACATCAGCTACGCCACTCCTGTTATCCAGGCTAACCTGGCTCAGTACGGCATCAACATCGAGATCGAGGCCATGGAAATGGCTGCCTACTCCGCTCTGCTTCTGGGCGGCGAAGTCCAGTTCGGTATGAACGGCGGCGCTTACGGTCCCGATGCTGCCAACTATGCTCAGCTCTTCACCACCGGCAGCGCCATGAACACCTATGGTGGCTACAGCAACGCCCGCGTGGACGAGCTCTTCGAGCAGGCTGCTGTTGAGATGGATCCCGAGGCCCGTCAGGCTCTGCACGCCGAGATCCTCAAGATCCTCTACGAAGAGTGCCCCGGCATTGGCATCGGCCATAAGTACAACACCGTGGCCTGGACCGACGAGCTGGTCGTTCCCGCCCTGCGTCTTGACTATCAGCAGTACTTCGACTGGGGCTTCGCTGCCTGAGTTGTGACTGCACGGAGTTGTCTTACGAAAAAGTTAGGCTTTAAGGAAACAAAAACCTAAGTGAGCGTTTTTGGGGGGCTGTGGAAGGAAAGCCTTTCACAGCCCCTTTTCGGTGTAAAGTAAAGGAGATACAAAACAGATGGCACGGTATGTTCTCAAACGAATCATCTTAATGATTCCTGTTCTCCTGGGAATCAGTCTGGTTATTTTCACACTGATGTACATTTCCCCGGGAGACCCCGGCACTGCCATCCTTGGCATGTCGGTGGGCGGCGACGCCATTCGTGAGTTCAACGAGAGCGTCGGCTTCTATGACCCGTTCTGGGTTCGCTATTTTAATTACGTGGTGGATATCATCCGCCTGGACTTCGGTAGTTCCTATCAGAACGGCGGCAGTGTTCTGGCCGAAATCGGCCACCGCTTTGTTCCTACTCTGAAAGTTGCAACCTTTGCTACGCTGTTTTCTGTGCTGCTGGGCGTGCCTCTGGGCGTCCTCTCTGCGGTGAAGCAGTATTCCGTAGCTGACTATATTTCCCGCGTGGCGGCCATTACCTTTGTGGCCGTGCCCCCCTTCTGGCTGGGCCTGATGCTGATGCAGGTCTTTGCTCTCAAGCTCCAGTGGCTTCCCTCCTTCGGCGTGGAGTCCTGGAAGAGTTATGTACTCCCCACGCTCTGTCTGGGCTTCCCCTACTCCGCCCGTCAGCTGCGTATGGCCCGTTCCTGCGTGCTGGACACCATCCGTCAGGGCTACATCCGCACCGCCCGGGCCAAGGGTGAGAAGGAAAGCACCGTTATCTGGCGTCATGCCTTCAAGAACGCCCTGCTTCCCATCATCACCTCCACCGCCGTGCAGTTCGGCGGCCTGCTGGGCGGCGCCCTCATCGCTGAGTCTGTTTTCTCCATCCCCGGCCTCGGTTCCTATCTGATCACCGGCATCAACCAGAAGGATATGCCCGTGGTTATGGGCACCTGCCTTGTGATGGCGTTCTGCTTCTCTGCAGTGCTGCTGGTCATGGACATCATTTATGCCTTTGTTGACCCGCGCATCAAGGCCAAGTATTCCAAGTAAGAGGAGGGAAGGTGTTTTCATGGATCAGAACAAGAAACAGAGTCAGATCAAGGAAATCTGGCGTCGACTGAAAAAGAATAAGCCGGCCATCATCGGTCTGGTGGTCTTCCTCGCTCTTATTTTCCTGGCCATCTTCGGCGAAATGCTCATCCCCTATGAGCAGTCCATCAACATCGACATGAAGGCCCGTCTGCAGCCTCCCTCTGCCGAGCACATCTTCGGCACGGACTCCTATGGCCGCGACCAGTTTGCCCGCGTGGTACACAGCGCCAAGATCTCCGTTACCATCGGCGTTGTGGGTGCCATGGCCGGTCTGATCGTCGGTTCCATTCTCGGCGCTGTCAGCACCTATTACGGCGGCGTGGTGGACCTTGTGATCATGCGTTTCATCGACGTGCTGGCTGCCATCCCGTATCTGCTGCTGGCCATGGTCGTTGTGGCCACCATGGGTGCGTCTATGACGAACCTGATCATAGCCATCGGCGTTTCGTCTATACCGCTCTTTACCCGTCTGGCCCGCTCCAACATGCTCACCATCACCGACCAGGGCTATGTGGAAGCGGCCCGCACCTACGGCGCTTCGCCCCTGCGCATCATGTTCCGCCATGTTATCCCCAACGCGGCCGGTCCTCTGATCGTGCAGTTTACCATGAGCATCGCCGACTCCATCCTCACCGCGTCTTCCCTGAGCTACCTGGGTCTCGGCATCAAGCCGCCTACGCCCGAATGGGGCGGCATGCTCAATGCCGGCAGAAACTTCATGCTGGAGTCTCCCTACCTGCTGTGGTTCCCCGGTCTGGCGCTGATTCTGGCCGCCCTGTCCATCAGCCTCCTGGGCGATGGTCTCCGCGACGCGCTTGATCCCAAGCTGAAAACCTGATGAGGGAGGATAAAGCAGTGGCTGATACTTTGCTGAATGTAAAAGATCTGAAGATCGACTATAAGACGGACCTGGAAGTTGTCCATGCCGTTAACGGCGTCAGTTTTACCGTTGACAGAGGCGAGACGCTGGGCATCGTCGGCGAGACCGGCGCCGGTAAGACCACCACCGCCCTTTCTCTCCTCCGTCTTCTGCCCTCCAACATCGGTCGTGTTCTGGACGGCAGCATCGAGTTTGACGGTAAGGACATCCTGAAGGTCAGCGAGAAGGAAATGCGCAGCATCCGCGGCGCCCGTATCTCTATGATCTTCCAGGATCCCATGACCTCTCTGGACCCGCTGGAGACCGTTGGCGAGCAGATCGAGCGCGCCATCCTGCTCCACGCGGCCCCCGGCGCCACCGTCAGCGCCGAGGAAAAGAGACATGCGCGCTTTATGCGCTCCCCCGAGGCCAAGGCGGCCGCACAGAAGCGTGTGGACGAAGTTCTCACGCTGGTGGGCATTCCCCCTGCCCGTAAGAAAGAGTATCCTCATCAGTTCTCCGGCGGCATGAAGCAGCGCGTGGTCATCGCCATGGCGCTTGCCTGCGAGCCCGAGCTGCTGATTGCGGACGAGCCCACCACCGCGCTGGACGTTACCATTCAGGCGCAGGTGCTGGCCATGATCAACGAGCTGCGTGAAAAGCTCAACACCTCCATGATCATGATCACCCATGACCTGGGCATCGTGGCGCAGGTCTGCGACAAGGTGGCGGTTATGTACGCCGGCGAGGTTATTGAGTACGGCACCGTGGAGGACATCTTCCTGGGCGATGTGCACCATCCCTACACCGTGGGTCTCATGGGCTCCATCCCCAATCTGGACGAGGAGACCGACCGTCTCTCTCCCATCGACGGCCTGATGCCCGACCCGACCAATCTCCCCAAGGGCTGCAGCTTCTCTCTCCGCTGCCCCCACTGCAAGGATATCTGCAAGGAACTGAATCCCGACAACTATGTGGACGGGACTCACAGCGTAAAGTGCTTCCTGTATAACGGCGGCGCTGGCACCAAGAAGGAGGTGGCCGGTAATGAGTGAAAACGTGAAGACCCCTCTGATTGAGGCACAGAACCTGAAACTCTATTTCCCCACCGCGAAGGGCATGGTCCACGCTGTGGACGACCTGAACTTCCCCATTCCCGAGGGCGCTACCCTGGGCGTGGTGGGTGAGTCCGGCTGCGGCAAGTCCACCCTGGGCCGTACCCTGCTGAACATCCTCAAGCCCACCGGCGGCAAGGTGCTGTTCGACGGCGAGGACGTGACCAAGTTCAACCGTAAGCAGATGCAGCAGTTCCGCCAGAACGCGCAGATGATCTTCCAGGACCCCTATTCCAGCATTGACCCCCGTCTTACCGTTGCCGAGAGCATTGCCGAGGCTATGATCGTCAATAAGATCTGCCCCAACCGCGCCGAGCGCGAGAAGCAGGTGCAGAAGCTCATGGACACCGTGGGTCTGGCCTCCCGTCTCTACAACGCCTATCCCCATGAGCTGGACGGCGGCCGACTGCAGCGTGTGGGCATCGCCCGCGCCCTGTCGGTGAATCCCCGCTTCATTGTCTGCGACGAGCCGGTGAGCGCTCTGGACGTGTCCATCCAGGCCCAGATCCTGAACCTGTTGATGGATCTGCAGGATGAGATGAAGCTTACCTATATGTTTATCACCCACGACCTCTCCGTTGTCAAGCACATCTCCGATGACATCATGGTCATGTATATGGGCCACTGCATTGAGCGCGGCCCCAAGAAAGAACTGTTTGCCAATCCCCAGCATCCTTACACCAAGGCTCTGCTCTCGGCAGTTCCTGTGCCCAATCTCTCCATGCGCAACAAGAAGCCCACGCTTCTGCAGGGCGAGGTTACCAGTCCCATCGACCCGCCCGAAGGCTGCCGCTTTGCGGCCCGCTGCCCCTATGCCACCGAAAAGTGCAGGGAAAAGACCCCCCAGCTGAAAGAACTTTCTCCTAACCACGTTGTTGCGTGTACCCTGTTTGACTGATCGGTGGGCTTTTGGGGTTGCCGGTACCGTGGTCCTGCCTGCGCAGGATCACAGTATCGGTTTCAGGCCCGCAGTACACTAATGGAGGAAGAAACGCTATGAAAGTTCTTGTTGGAATGCTGGCTCACGAGGCAAACAGCTTCGCCAGCAGGTTGGGTACTTTTGACCTTTGGGCCCCCTCCGGTTGGCTCGAAGGCGATGAAATCCTGCGGAGCTTTGAAGATACGGCGGACTTTGCCGGTTACATAGGCGGCATGGTCCGCGCCGCGCGGGAGGTCGGCGGGGTTGAGCTGATCCCGACGGTTTCCCTGAACAACGCAGCCCCCACGCTTTCCAGAGAGACCGTTGACTATACGGTTGGCGTCCTGCTTTCCTACGTGGAAAAGTACAAGGACGAACTGGACGGCATCTGCATCTGTCTCCACGGTGCAGGTGCAGCGGAGGGCATCGACGATCTGGAGTCCTATACGCTGACGAAGATCCGCGAGATCGTCGGCTACGACATGCCCATCACGGTTCCTCTCGATCTCCACGGCAACATCACCGAGGACATGGTCCGCCTGTCCGATGGCCTTTTCGGCTGCAAGGAGTATCCGCACACGGATATGGCGGTTGCCGGCTACAATGCCATGAAGGCTCTGCTGAATATCCTTGGGGGAGGGGAGAGGCCCACCACCGTGCTGAGAAAGCTTCCGCTGATGGTGGCTCCCGGTGCGGGTACTACAACCCAGTATCCCATGAAGGAGTTCAAGGATCATGTAGCACAGTACGTGACGGAACACGGGCTGATTGATGCGACACTGTTCCACGGCTTCTGCTATGCGGATGTGCCTTGTGTGGGTGCCTCCATCGTGACGGTGGCGGACAGGGCGGAAGATGCCGAGAAGGCGGCGGACGAGCTGGCCCAGTGGGTCTGGGACAACCGCGAGAAGCTGATCCCTGAGTGTCTGAGTCCCGAGGAAGCGGTGGACCGGGCGCTGGAGGAACTGAGCAAGCCCGGCGGCGGCTTTGTGGTTATCAACGAAACCTCCGATAACCCCGGCGGCGGCACCCCCGGCGACGGCACCGGACTCCTGCGGGAGTTCTTCCGCCGCGATCTGGAGGGCGCGATCTTCGGCTACATCTACGACCGGGACTTCGCCTGCATGGCCCACGAGGTGGGCGTCGGCGGTCTGGTTTCCGGCCTTCTGGGCGGCAAGACCGACAATAAGCACGGTGCGCCCATCGAGGTAAAGGATGCGCTGGTGCTGTCCCTCTGCGACGGCAACACGGCCTTCATCTCTCCGGTCTGCAAGGGCCTGAAGGCCCGCTACGGCAAGATGGCCCGGCTCCGTCTGGGCAAGGTGGAGTTCATCGTGGCGGAAAACCTCTGCCACCAGACCTACGACGACCGCCCCTTCCTGATCACCGGTGCGGACATCAACGGCTACCGCATCCTGGGTTTGAAGTCCACGGCCCATTTCAAGGCCTTTTTCCGGCCGCTGGCCAAGGCCATCATCACCACGGACCCGCCCGGTATTCAGACCAATAATTTTAATCAGATGCCCTTCCAGCGCATCAAGCGCCCGATGTTCCCGCTGGACCCCGATACGGTCTGGGAGCTTCCCGGTAAATAAGAAATAAAATGCCATTCCAATCGGAATGGCATTTTATCATATCATCATACATATATATAATAGTATAAGGCAGAGGTACCATACCGCAGACATGGTCCCTCTGCCTTTTGTCCAGTCAGAGACTCTGGCACTTGATTTCCAGATTTGTTTTGAGCAGCTTCAGATCCGCTGCGCAGTTTTCGATCACCGCGGGAGTCATTTCGTCGGTAGACCCGGCGATACTCAAGCCCATGAAGGGAGAGTTATCTTTGTTTTTAACCACAACACCAATGCCGCGCACGCCGAGGATGCTCTCTTCGTTATCAACGGAATACCCGTCGTGCCGGATCCGCTCCAGCTCCGCCTGCAGGGCGAGGGGAGTGACGATGCTGTGGGTTGTCATCGCCTGAAGAGGGTGGTTGATGAGTCTGGTGTTCAGATCTTCCATGGGGAGACAGGCCAGAAAGGCCTTGCCGGTGGAGGTGCAGTTGGCCGGAGCGGTGGAACCGACGATGGTTTTCTGCATGAACTTTCTGGGGGGCGTGTAGCTGTCCACATAAATCATTTCCAGATCATCCAGCAGCGTGATATGTGTGTTCAGTGAGTATTTGTTGGAGAGAGCCTGCAAGGCATCGGCTGCTTCCTCCTTTATATCCACGCGCCCGCTTAAAGCGACGGCGAAGGTAAACATGGCCACACCCAAACGGTATTTACCGCTATAGGTCTTTTCAAGGTAGTCGTTATGTACCAGGGTGGACAGCATGGAGAAAGCAGTTGTTTTGGGGTATCCCGTCAACTCCACTACATCGATCAGTGCCAGTTCGTGGTGAATTTTAAAGAGATTTAATATGTGCAACGCCTTGTCTACACTCTGAACGGTTCCTTTTTCCATGGTCAGCCACCTTTTCCGTTATTCATTTTAATTATAGAATAAAAACCCTAGAAAGTAAAGTGCAAAGTGAATATAAAATTTTTAAACAATGAACGTCATATGATACAAACGAACAGCAGCAATTTCGTTTATTCGTACAATTTTTTATTACTTGCACAATTGGAGGCTTGAAAACCATGAGATAAAGTTATATAATCTTATACGAAGAACGCCGTTCCGATAGGCGGAATGAATAATACACAACTGGGAGGAGTATTGTTGTGAAAATCACGAAAGAGAAAGTCTTTTTTGATCCTGCGCTTCAGGCTGAGATCAAGGATCGGTTTTATTATGTGAATGAGGACTACCTTGGTCGTAAGCGTCAGTTCTTTGAGAACTCCGGCGGTTCTCTGCGTCTGAAGGCTGCCGTGGCGGAGAAGGCTCGCCTCGAGATGATTCCCGACTGCCCCGAGCGTATCCACGACACTTCTATGATGCTCAAGAAGGTTAAGGCCGACGGTATCAAGGACATTATGGAAGTCATCTTCGGCGCCAACCCCGGCGAGGGCGCTCTGGTGACCGAGCTGACCGCTTCTCAGGTCATCTTCCAGATCACCCGTACCATCCTTGAGAATGCTCCCGGCACCAACGTCGTGGTGTCCTCCATCGAGCATCCCTCTGCTTTCGACTCCGCTCAGCTCTACTGCGAGCGCACCGGTAAGGAACTGCGCGTTGCCATGGCCAACCCCAAGACCGGCGGCGTGGATCTGGAAGAGATCCTGCGTCATGTTGACAAGGACACCGCTCTCGTCAGCATCATGAGCGCTTCCAACATCTCCGGCTACATCTTTGACATGGAAGCCATCGTGAAGGCTGTCCGTGAGATCAACCCCGATGTTTACATCATCAGCGATGCCGTTCAGCACATGCCTCACGGCGTTCTGGACGTCGCCAAGTGCCAGCTCGACGGCTGCAACTTCGCCCCCTACAAGGCCTTTGGTATCCGCGGCTGCGGCTACGGCTATGTCTCTGACCGCGTGGCCAAGATGATCCACCACAAGCTGCTGGCCAAGCCCGAGAAGGAATGGGAGCTGGGCACCTTCCCCCATCCCAACTACGCCGCCATCACCGCCGTGGTCGATTACGTCTGCTGGCTGGGCAGCAAGTTCACCGATGCCACTGACCGTCGTGCCCTTTACGTGGCCGGTATGGAGCACATCCACCTGCAGGAGCACTCCCTGCTTATCCACATGATGGAAGGTACCGAGGAGATCCCCGGCCTGCGTCACATCCCCGGCGTCACCGTTTACGTGGACAGCGAGGACGATGTGGACCGCGACCTCATCAGCGCCATCGGCATCGAGGGTCTGGATTACACTCAGGCCGTTGCCGAGTACTACAAGCGCGGCATCACCGTCTTTGAGCGTGTGAACACCAGCCTGTACTCCAAGCGCATCGTGGAGTCCATCGGCCTGACCGGTGCTATCCGTGTCTCCCCCCTGCACTGCCACGACACCAACGATATCGACGACTTCCTGAAGGTCACTGCCGAGATCGCCAAAGAGTTTTCCGGTAAGTAAGCTCAAACATATAAGAAGAGTTGTATTAGGAGGATTATAGCTATGAAGAGAATCATTGACCTGACTCATCCTATCCATGAAGGCATGATCACCGCCCCCGCCCCCTGGCATCCTGTCGTGAAGATCACCCAGCTGGGCCGTCACTGCCTGGAAGGCCGTGAGAGCTACGAGATTTCCTTCGGCTCCCACACCGGCACCCACATTGACACTCCTCCCCACATGATCGCCAACAGCGGTCCCCGTGTAGACCAGATCCCTCTGGACACCCTCATTGGCCCCGCCAAGATGATGAAGATCCCCAAGGGCTCCTACGGCCGTATCACCGTTGAAGATCTGGAAGCCACCGGCGTTCAGGTCAATCCCGGCGACCGTATCGTGTTCAACACCGGTTGGTACAAGACCTGGGGCACCCAGGAGTTCTTCCGTGAGTATCCCAGCTTCACTCCCGAAGCCGTTGAGTGGCTCACCAGCCGCGGCATCGTCTACGCTGTCATGGACGTTCCCTCCCCCGATGACCCCAAGGAAAAGCTCGCTCCCGGCCAGCCCAACCCCATGCACGTTGCCTTCCTGAGCAAGGGTGTGTTCATCTCCGAGTACGCCACCAATCTGGATGACATCGGCGCCGATGAATTCGAAATCATCGCCCTGCCTCTGAAGGTCAAGGACGCCGACGGCTGCCCCACCCGTATCGTTGCTGTCGTCGAAGAGTAAGTTTATAGCTCGCATCGCATAATCTTTCCCCGGAAAGCGGCGCGTTTTCCGCCCCGCTTTCCGGGAATTTCAAAATCACAAGTTGGACTCTATAAGGTCTGCAGAAGGAGAAATAACCATGTACGGATCCAGAGCAAGAATCGGCGCCATCATTCCTTCCACCAATACCGTGGTGGAGTCTGAGTACAACAGAATGAAGCCCGAAGGCGTGTCTGTTCACGCCTCCAGAATGTTTCTGACCACCACCAACGCCGAGACCCTGAAGGGCATGGCTGAGCAGACCGAGCGTGCTGCCGCCGAGCTGGGCACCGCCCGCTGCGATGCCATCGTCTACGGCTGCACCAGCGGCAGCTTTGTCGGCGGTGCCGAATGGGAAGAGAACCTGCGCAAGCGCATGGAAGCTGTTTCCAACACCAAGTGCATTACCACCTCTGGTGCCATCATCCGCGCTCTTGAGGCGCTGGGTAAGAAAAAGCTCACTGTCGTTACCCCCTATATCGAAGAGCTGAATGAGCTCGAGAAGGCCTTCCTGACTCAGGCCGGCTATGAGGTCCTGGCCATCCGTGGTCTGGGCTACGACGACAACGTCACCATCGGCAAGCAGACTCCCGAGACCACCTATGAGCTGGCCAAGGCCACTCTGGCTCCCGGCACCGAGCTGCTGATCATCACCTGCACCGACTTCCGCAGCATCGAGAACATCGCCAAGCTGGAAGCTGAGCTGGGTATTCCCGTCATCTCCAGCAACCTCTGCGGTATGTGGGCTGCGCTGCGTATGAGCGGCGTGGAGGACAAGCTTCCCGAGTGGGGCAGCCTGTTCTGCATTTAAAAGAATGACAAGAAGGAGCACAGAAACAAAATGAGAGGAATCGTATCGTTTGGCGGATATGTGCCGTTCAACCGACTGAAAAGAGATGTCCTGAAGGCTGCCTTTGAAAAGGCCAAGCCCAAGGGCGAGCGTGCTGTTGCCAACTACGACGAAGACAGCATCACCATGGCTGTTACCGCGGCTCTCGAGTGCGTCCGCGGTTATGATACCGATAAGCTGGATGCGGCTTACTTCGTGTCCACCACTGCTCCTTACAGAGAGAAGCAGTGCGCCACCAACATGATCGCTGCCCTTGACCTGAAGCGCAGCGTCCGTACCGCCGACTTTGCCAACACCCTGCGTGCCGGCACGCAGGCTATGCTCTGCGCCCTCGACTCTGCGGCCTGCGGCAAGCAGACCCTGATCGCTGCGGCCGATATGCGTATGGCTTATGCCGACGGCAACTTCGAGGCCAACTTCGGTGACGGCGGCGCCGCCTTCATCATCGGCGACGAGAACGTCATTGCCAAGTTTGTCGACTCCGCTTCCGTGGCCGTTGACTTCCACGACCAGTGGCGTGGCGAGAACGACAAGTATGTCAGATACTGGGAAGATCGTTTCGCCATTACCCAGGCTTACGAGCCCTTCATGAAGGAAGCCGTGACGGCTGTTCTGGAAAAGACCGGCCTCAAGCCCGCTGACTTCTCCAAGATCATCCACTACGCCATGACTCCCAGATACCAGGCTCAGATCGCTGCCAAGCTTGGCTTCACTCCCGAGCAGATCCAGGACTCCCTCTATGATACCATCGGCAACACCGGCGTGGCCAACGTTCCCATGATGCTCGTTGCCGCTCTGGAAGAAGCCAAGCCCGGCGACAAGCTGCTGGTCGTGGCTTACAGCGAGGGTGTTGACGCTCTCGTGTTCGAAGTGACCGAGGAGATCGCCAATCTGGTTCCCCGCCGCGGCATCAAGAGCTATCTGGAGCACAAGCGCAACACCATGAACTACGAGAAGTTCCTGCGCTGGAGAGGCATGATCGAGTGCGAGGGTGCGAGACGTCCTGCCCAGCAGCGCTCCAGCCTGCCCGATTACCTCAGAAACTACGACAAGAACTATGCTCTCTACGGCCACATCTGCACCGAGTGCGGCACTCCTCAGTTCCCGCCTCTGCGTAAGTGCATCAAGTGCAAGGCCGTTGACAAGATGGAGAAGTACCGCTTCTACGGCAAGACCGGTCGTATCACCACCTTCGCCATTGACTACCTTGGCGCCTCCATCGATCCCCCCACGCTGTCTGCTATCGTGGACTTCGAGGGCGGCGGTCGTATGCTGACCAACGTTGTCGACTGCGATCAGGAGCAGATCCACGACGGTATGGAAGTCGAAATGTGCTACCGGAAGCTCTTCGATGTGGAAGGCATCCACACCTACTTCTGGAAGGCCGTTCCTAAACTGATTTAATGGGGTAAAAGAAGATGGCATATAGTATTAAGGATAAAGCAGCCGTCGTAGGAATGGGCTGCAGCAAGTTTGGCGAGCGTTTTGATGCCAGCAAGGAAGACCTTCTGCTGGAAGCCATGAACGAGGCTCTGGAAGATGCCGGTATCGGCTTCGAGGATATCGACGCCTACTGGTTCGGCACCTTCGAGACCGCCCTCTCCGGCGACGGTCTGTCCTCCATCATCCAGTCTGAGTACAAGCCTGTTACCCGCGTGGAGAACAAGTGCTGCACCGGCTCCGACGCCTTCCGTAACGCCTGCTACGCCGTTATCTCCGGCGCTTACGACGTTGTTATGGCCGTTGGTGTTGAGAAGCTGAAGGACAGCGGCTACTCCGGCATCGTCAACCCCGTCTCCCTCTGCGAAGACTTTGCCGAGCTGGAAGTCACCGCTCCCACCATGTTCGAGCTGCTGGCTCCCGCTTACGCGGCCAAGTACGGCGTCTCTTACGAGAATCTGCGCGAGACTCTGAACCACATCGCTTACAAGAACCACTACAATGGTTCCATGAACCCCAAGGCCCTGTACCGCAAGGAAGTGCCTCTGGAGACTCTGAGAAAGTCCCCCATGATCTCCGCTCCCTACCTGACCGTTATGGACTGCTCCGGCGTGTCCGACGGTGCTGCCTGCGCCATCATCATGCGTACCGAGGATGCTCTCAAGCATCGCAAGGATCCCATGTTCATCAAGGCCAGCGACCTGGCTGTGGGTCCCCTGCGCAACAAGGCCAGCCAGGAGTACGAGTTCCTGAGCATCACCGAGACCGCTTTCCTGGCCAAGAAGATGTACAAGGAACTGGGCATCACCGATCCTGCCAAGCAGATCGACGTGGCTGAGATCCACGACTGCTTCACCATCACCGAGCTGGTGCTTTACGAAGATCTGATGCTCAGCGAGCGCGGCCACGGCTGGCGCGATGCTCTGGACGGCAAGTTCGACCGCACCGGTTCCACTCCCGTCAACATCGACGGCGGCCTGAAGGCCTTCGGCCATCCTCTGGGTGCCTCCGGCATGCGTATGCTCTACGAGTGCTGGCTGCAGTTCCACGGCAAGGCCGGCAAGCGCCAGCTGGACAACCCCAAGCTGGGTCTGGCCCACAACCTGGGCGGCACTCCCTGGATCTGCACCACGGCCATGACCTTCGTGGGCTCTGAGCTTGGCTGATCCCTGCCCCCTTTTTCCAAAAGTAAAAAAAGGAGCAAGAGTTTATGGCATATGTGGCAAACGAATTCCCTCTGAGCGGTGTCAGAGTCGTTGACCTGACTACCTATATCGCTGCTCCCTCCTGCGGCAGAGCTCTGGCTGCCATGGGTGCCGATGTCATCAAGATCGAGCCCCTCGGCGGCGATGACTACCGTAACGGCGGCAAGAACATGGGCATCCCCATCGACGAAGAATGCGCCCCTCTCTTTGACAGCGTCAACGGCGGCAAGCGTCTCATCTCTCTGAACCTGAAGGATCCGCGCACCCGCCCCATCGTGGAGAAGCTGGTCAAGAGCGCTGATATCTTCGTGACCAACATGCGCGAGAAGAGCCTGAAGAAGCTGGGGCTGGACTACGAGACTCTGCGGGAACTCAATCCCCGCATGGTCTACGCCCACACCACCGGCTTCGGCACCGAAGGTCCCGACGCCCCCCGTCCCGGTTATGACGTCACCTCCTTCATGGCGCGCAGCGGTCTGTTCACGAGCTTTATGCCCCCCGACGGCAAGCCCATGACCATCCCCAACTCTCTGGGCGATATGATCACCGGTATGTCCATGACCATCGGTCTTCTGGGTGCCTATGCCGGTGCCAAGAGAACCGGCAAGGGCGAGTTTGTCACCAGCAGCCTCTTTGGCTCCGCCTGCTGGGTCTTTAACCACACCATGATCGGTACACAGTTCGGTTACAAGCTGCCTCGCAGCTGGGAGGAACCCGTGGACACCGCGGTCATCCACCAGTACAAGGCCAAGGACGGCCGCTGGATCCAGGTCTGTGTTTTCGACACCAAGCTGCAGCAGCTTGCGGCGCTGGACGACATCCTCGGCGGCGGCATCTTCACCGATGAACGCTTCGATACCAAGGAAAAGCGTCAGGAGAACATTACCGAGCTGGTCCACGTGATCCAGGATCGCTTCTCCCAGTACGACAGCGCCTACCTGGCTGAGCAGTTCAGCAAGCGTGAAGTGGTCTACGAAATGATCAACGCCATCGGTGATCTCCCCAACGATGAGCAGGCCCGTATCAACGGCTATGTGTCTGAGGTGGTTTATCCCGCCAGAGACAACGCCTCCGTCTGGCTGGGCATGCCTCCCCTCTTCTTCGAGAGCGCCGGCAAGCCCGCCAAGGCCAGCCGCGCCGGCCGCGTGGGTGAGCACACCGTGGAGATCATGCAGGAACTGGGCTACAGCGAAGCTGAGATTAAAGAACTTTACGATGGCAAGGCCATCAACATTTCCCCGGCCAAACTGGCAGAGTTAAATTAAGAATTGAAGGAGAGATACGCAATGATTCTGGGTATCAATCACATCGGCGTTTGCGTTAAGAGCATTGATGATTTCGTGGCCGTTATGGAGAACGCCTTCGGCGCTAAGGTGATCGAGCGCGTTTCCATGCCTGACCGCAACCAGACCTCCTGCGTGGTCGAGTTCGGCACCGACGGCAGCCGTTACGAGGTTATGGAGCCCATCGGTGAAGAAGGTGTTGTCTGGGATTACCTTCAGAAGAAGGGTCAGGGCCTGCACCACATCTCCCTGAACGTGGAAGACATCGAGAAGGACTGCGCCGAGCTGGAGGCCAAGGGCATCCGCATCATCGGCAAGACCAAGGGCCTTGCTTTCACCCATCCGAAGACCACCGGCGGCATCCTCTATGAGCTGACCGACGGCACCTTCAACGACTGATAAGGGGTTTTAAACATGTCTATTAAAGAAGGCAGAGTAGCTATTGTTACCGGTGCCGGTCAGGGAATCGGTGCCTGCATTGCCAAGACTCTCGCAAAGGAAAAGGCCTGGGTTGCCGTTTGCGACGTGAACGAAGCAAACGCCAAGGCCGTGGCGGCTGAGATTGAGGCTGCCGGCGGCAAGGCCATGGCCGTTGCTGCCAACGTGGCCAGCAAGGCTGAGTGCGAGCGTCTCGTGGCTGCCGTTGTTGCTCAGTGGGGCACTGTTGACATTCTGGTCAACAACGCCGCCGTTATGAGCAAGGCTAACCTTGCTGAGATGACCGAAGAACAGTGGGACACCGTCATGAACACCAACCTGAAGGGTCCCTTCCTGCTGACGCAGGCTGTCTGCGGCATCATGACCGCCAAGTCCTACGGCCGTGTGATCAACATCACCGACTCTATGTTCCGTGGTGATCTGGGTCAGGCCAACTACGCTGCTTCCAAGGCCGGCCTCATCGCCCTCACCAAGACCTGTGCTCTGGAACTGGGCAAGTGCGGCGTCACCGCCAACAGCGTGTGCCCCGGCTTCATCGATCCCCCCATGGCGGAGGTCTCCCTTGAGCAGATCGCTGCCCGTGCCGAGAAGTTCGTTCCCTGCAAGAAGCCCGGCAAGCCCGCTGACGTGGCTGCTGCCGTCTGCTTCTTCGCTGCGGAGGAAACCGCTTACGTTACCGGCCAGACCATGTCCGTTGACGGCGGTATGCAGAACGGCTTCAAGGGCCTGCAGTAAAGGAGGAAGAACAGATGTCTATCAATAAAGGCAGAGTAGCTATTGTTACCGGTGCCGGTCAGGGCATCGGTGCCGGTGTCGCCAGATCTCTGGCGGAGGCCGGTGCTTACGTGGCCGTTTGCGACATCAACGAGGCCAGCGCCAACGCGATGGTTCAGTCCCTGCTGGATGACGGCTACGAGGCTATGGCCGTTGTCGGCGACGTGGGCAGCGTGGAAGGCTGCCAGCAGGCTGTTGCCAAGGTCCTCGACAAGTGGGGTCATATTGATATCCTCGTGAACAACGCCGGTATCAACCGTGACGCCATGGTTTACAAGATGACCGAGGATCAGTGGGATCTGGTTCTTCGCATTGACCTGAAGGGTCCCTTCCTGATGACTCAGGCTGTCTGCCTCCTCATGAAGGAGCAGGGCTTTGGCCGCATCATCAACGTGTCTTCCCCCGCCTGGAAGGGCAACTTTGGCCAGTCCAACTATGCCGCCGCCAAGGCCGGCATCCTGGGCCTGACCTACACCAACGCGCTGGAGCTGGGCAAGTACGGTGTCACCGTCAACTCCCTCTGCCCCGGCTACATCGACACCCCCATGTCCCGCTCCGTTCCCGAGCAGTTCTTCCAGCGGGCCATGAGTCTCGTCCCCTGTGGCCAGATCGGCAAGCCCTCCGACATCGGCAATCTGGTTTGCTTCTTCGCTTCCGAGGAAGCCGGCTATATCAATGGCCAGACCATCAACGTCGACGCCGGTATGCACGTTGGTCTCAAGGACTGAGACAAGCTGTATTCTTTCGCCATGAGTCCCCTGCGGACAGATCGGCTTTTCTGCCGGTCTGAGGGATTTAAGGTGAAAAACCATTCTCCTGTTATATTAAGCAGACTTTGGATTTGCACAAGAAGGGAACCCTTCTTCATGCTCCGGCTTACCGGAGCATGAAGGGGCCCTCCGTGTGAGGAATCCGCGGTATGCTTACTATAAAACTTTGACAACACTGGAAGGAAATCAAACACAAAAAGAAAATAGGAGGAAAAAAGTATGAAAAAGTTCATTTCCCTCGCTCTGGTCTGTGTTATGCTCCTGGCTCTCCTGAGTGGCTGCGGCGCCAAGAAGGAAGAAGCTCCCGCTGCTGCCCCCGAGGCTCCTGCTGCTGCCCCCGAGGCTGCTCCTGAGGCCCCCAAGGCTGAAGAGCCCGCCAAGCCTGACAAGGTCTACAAGATGCGTATCGGCTCCGCCTCCGCTTTCTCCCAGCCCCTCGCTGCCGTTCTGAACGACTTTGAGGCCGCTGTCGAGGAGCGCACCAATGGCGGCATCGACGTTGAGCTCTACCTGGCTGGCCAGGTCGGCGGCTCCGACGACGAGCTGAACCGTAAGGTCATGACCGGCACCCTCGAGATGTCCACCTCCGCTCTGAGCTACTTCTCCGCTCAGTGCCCCGCGGCTGACATGTTCTTCCTGCCCTTCATGTACGCCACTCCCGAGCAGATCCGCACTGCCGTTACCGCTCCCGAAGGCCTGGCCATGCTCGAGGACGTGGAGACCACCGGTCTGCGCTGCCTCTCCATCGTGATCTCCGGCGGCACCACCATCGCCTCCAAGGAAGAGCTCAAGAGCATTGCTGATATGCAGGGCAGCTTCAAGATGCGTTCCCCCGCCATCGAGGCTTACACCTCCATCTACGAGGCCATCGGCATCAACATCTTCCCCATCGGCTTCGGTGAGTGCTTCACCGCCGTGCAGCAGGGCACCGTTGACGGCCTGGAGAACTCCTTCGTTACCCTGGCCACCAACAACTTCCAGGAAGCCGGCATCAAGTACGCCTGGAACACCAACCAGATCGTTGGCTTCATGGGCTACTTCGTGAGCATCAAGTGGCTCGAGAGCCTGCCCGCCGAGTACCAGGCCATCGTTGTTGAAGAGATCCAGAAGGCCTCCAACCAGGCCACCGAGGACACCCTGGCCATGGAGCAGGAGATCATCGACGCCAACGATCCCTTCATCGTGCATCAGCCCACCGAGGAAGAACTGAACGAGCTCAAGGAGCTCTGCGCTGGCATCTACGACAAGAAGGTCCCCGTCATTGTTGACGACATCGGCGAAGAGGCCACCAAGGCCTGGTTCGAGCTGATGGGCGCTGAGTACACCTGGTAATCTATAAACTTTCCCAACAGAAACTATAAAAGCTGTGCGCTGTGAGGCACAGCGCACAGCTCCCCTAAAAAGGAGTGTGACATTTCTCAGATGAAATCTGGTTTTCTGTCCGTTCTGTTTGATGAGGGAAAGAGCGTAGATAAGGTCGTTACTGCCATTCAGCATTTCATCGTTATCTTTGCCGGCTCTACGGGTCTGGTTCTGTTGCTCATCAACATCCTTTCCCGTTACTTCCTGGGCATCGGTATCTACTGGGCCGAGGAATACAGCCGTTACTGCTTTGTTCTCATCATCTACTTTGGCGTGCCTCTGACCGTCAAGGCGGATCAGATGCTGAAGGTGGATATTCTTGCGAACATCTGGCCCAAACTCAAGGACTTTGAGGAGTGGGTTGAGATCGTCAGCGGCCTCGTGGTTGCTGTGATCTGCTTTGTGCTGGGCTATCAGTTCACCGGCATGATGCATATGTTCGGCGAGTACTCTTCCACCATCCTGTGGCTGCCCATGTGGGTTATCTACGCCATCATGCCCGTGGGTATGGTCTTCCTCTTCTACCGCTACGCCCAGCGCGGCTACTGGCTCGCTAAGAAAGAAAAAGCCGGGAAGGAGGAAGCTGCATGAACGGTGGTTTTGGTCTGCTTCTGATCCTCTTTGTGATGCTCTTCACGGGTATTCCCGTGGCTCTGGGCATCGTCCTCTCCGTTTTGATTGGCTACTCCGTGTGGATGAGCACCCCCTGGGTGAACATCGGACAGGCCATGGTCAGCTATGTGAACAACTTCGCTCTCATGAGCGTGTATTTCTACATTCTGGCCGGTCAGTTCCTCTCCCATGGTCGTATCGCTGAGGAGATCGTCGGCATCTTTACCTCCCTTGTCGGTAAGAAGCGCGGCGGCATCGCCATCGCGGCGGTTCTGGCCTGCGCCATGTTCGGCGCGGTGTCCGGCTCCACCACCGCTACTCTGGTCTGCATCGGCGGCCTGATGTTCCCGGTTATGCGCAAGGCCGGTTATTCTCCCGGCTTCTGCTGCTCCGTCCTTCTGGGCGCGGCCACTCTGGGTATCATCGTGCCTCCCAGCATTCCTGAGGTTATGTACGGCTTTATCACCGGTGTTTCCATCTTCAAGCTGTTCATCTCCGGCGTCATCCCCGCCGCCATCATCGTCATCCTCTACGTGTTCTGGATCCGCTCCAAGTGCAAGGAGGTCATGATCGTTGAAGGCATGGAATACGGCTTCAAGCCCTTCCTGAAGGCCTGCAAGTCCGGTATCTGGGCGCTGCTGTTCCCCTGCATCATCTTCGGCGGCATCATCACCGGCTTCTACACCTCCAACGAGGCGGCCGTTCTGGCGGCTTCCTACGCCTTCATCATTGAGCTCTTTGTGTATAAGTCCATTACGCTCAAGGAGTCCAAGCAGTACTTCATCGACGCTACCATCACCACGGCGGCCTGCATGGTTCTGGTTGCTGTTGCCGGCAGCTTCTCCGAAGCCATCACCTACCTCCGCGTCCCCGCGGCCATGGTGGCCTTCTGCGAGGCCAACGTGGGTACCAAAGCCGGCTTCCTGCTGATGGTGAACATCATGCTGCTGATCTGCGGCATGCTGATCGACAACACCTCTTCCATCCTGATCCTGACGCCCGTTCTGTATCCTCTGGCTCAGATGTACGGCGTGGATCCCGTCCACTTCGGTTTCCTTATGAACCTGAACC
>SVLG01000012.1 GCA_015068055.1 Oscillospiraceae bacterium
CCACCAGTCCCTCTCCGCCCAGCTGGCCGACAGAAGCCTCTCCCGGGTCTATGAGGCTGTGGTCCACGGCAGCTTCCGGGAGCAGAGCGGAACGGTGGATGCCCCCATCGGCCGCCACCCCACCGACCGCAAGCGCATGGCCGTTACGGAGAAAAACTCCAAGCCCGCCGTGACCCATTGGACCGTGCTGGAACGCTACCACGGCTTTACCCATGTCCGCTGCAAACTTCAGACCGGCCGCACCCACCAGATTCGGGTACACATGGCCCGACTGGGCCATCCGCTGCTGGGCGACGGCGTATACGGCGGGAAAAGCGGCGAGAAGGGGCTGGAAGGGCAATGTCTCCACGCCCGGGAATTGAGTTTCGTTCATCCCGAAAGCGGCAAAACCATTCACCTCACAACGGAACTCCCGGTATATTTTACCGAAGTTTTGGCCAGGCTTGGACCGGGTGAATTTTCCAAAAGCCAAACTTAAAGTACTAATTTTGGAAAAAGAATACATTTTTTAAACTCTAAAGTCTTGAATACAGTAAAAAACGCAAAAAAGAACTGTAATCTGTTTCCATATTCATTTTTTTGTTTTAGTATAACTGAGGTAGTTTTTTTACATGATTTAACTCATGATGTTAACAGGAAACCGACTATTATGCAGAGGTATCGAGTATGAGTGACATTGCAAAAACTGTTGGCAAGCGGCTGCGCAGCTATCGCACCGGTCAATCTCTCAGTCAGGAAAAGCTGGCCGAGCGCGCCGGGCTTCACCCTACCTATATCGGGCAGGTAGAGCGCGGTGAGAAGAATCTGACCATCGAAAGCCTTGAGAAGATCACCAGCGCCCTGGATGTATCCATGGCCAGTGTCTTTGAAAAGATCGAGGAGCGTGGCGAGTCGGATAACTATTGCCTGCAGGCTTATGAGCTTTTGAGCCGTAAGAACAATGTCGACAGAGAGCGCCTCTTCCGCATTCTCAGCGAAATCGATCAGTACGCTGAAAAATAAATGTGTTCATAAACCCGCATCCAAGTGAAGCGGCTGTATAAGTTTTCCAAGTCATAAGGCAACAGCATGACACCGGCGTGTCATGCTGTTGCCTTTTTGTGCCTGCTATTTTTTACCACTTCATTTTTAAACCATAGGAGTTTTTTAATTTTCAGTTTGTGCGGTAAATATCGCCCGCCGCATGCGGGCTATCTCTGCACTGCTGAGACTGTCACCAGCTCCGAAGCAATGGGCATCCATAGCATCGGCGAGGCGCATAAGCTCGCTTTGGGCGTGAGGATAAACTTCAAGGGCACGGAGGATAAACTCCCGGCAGCTTTCGCTTTTCGCCCTGCCGTGAAGCTGAAGGCGGCTGCGCTTTTCAAGCTGCATAAACAGCCCCGGTGCCGTGCCGCGCATCCGAAGGCAAAGGAGCTTGAAACGAAGCTTATCCCGAAAGCGGGCAATGGCGCGGCTGAGCATACTGAAAAGGCCAAGCCTGCTGCGGCGAAGCTGCTTTTCCCCGCCAAGGCGCACATTGCCAAATCTTCCACCGCCTTTCACGATGCCGACGATAACGGCCACCAAAGCCACCAGAAGTCCGGTACCTATTATTATGCCCAACACAAGCTGGGGGTCAAGGCTCATATAGCTTAGGTCCACATCCCCGCCAAGATTTGAATATGGATCCAGTTCAGGGCTCACCGGCTCATAGTCCTTCGGCGGAAAAAGACTGAAAAGAAAATTCATTACCGCAGCGATGCATTTTAACACAAAGCCTATGACAGCAAGCAGCGCAGCACGCAGCGCAAGTATCAGCTTTGTTATGCCGCCGGAGGCAAAGGCCACTGTTGCCGCCGCTAGGAGGCCAAAAAACAGTGCGGCCACCGCGCCAATCAAGAGACTGCGCCCGCGGCCTCCCTCGCCGCCGCGGATAAGCTGAAGGGCAAAGAGTGCCGCCGCACAGCTGAATCCCAGCGGCAGAACCAGGGTCAATTCCACCTGCTTGACCGAGCAGATAAACAGCATAACGATAAGGGCAAGGCAGCTCAGGTCAAACACCTTGGTGAGCTTATCTGCGCTAAGGCCCCGAGCATTCAGCTCATAGCAGCAGTAGTAGCTGTAAAGCCACATGCACAGAGAGGAAAGCACCCCTACGGGGCTTGCAAAAAAGCCGTAAATCATGAAAACCGCCAGAGCCTGCAGGGCAAAAAAGCAGGCACAGAAAATGATTACCGCGCGAAGACTGCGTTCCCTTTCAAGGAAAAGGCTCAGGCCAAGGTGGCAGAGGGCAAGACAGGGCAGCCAGATGGCAAGACCCGGATTTATAAGTTCCATTTCCTCCGCGATCGCAAGAATCGTATAGGCCGAGGACATGGCTGTACAGATGCACATAAGCATTGCAAGGGAACAGAAAAACTTTATATCTTTTCTCATGATTCCCCTCCCTTTCTCAAAGCGCTTATGTGCTGTACACTCAGTTCCTTATCCGGATGCCCGAGAGGGGCCGAGGAAAAAATCATCAGGCGGCTACGCTCCAGCTTTTCAAGCAGTCGGGGCGAAAGCTCCGCCGGAGAATTGGTGAAAAGCGCAGCTGTACCGCTTTCCGCGGCAGCTCTGCCAAGACCGGAAAGTTCAAAGGCAGAGGGTTTATACTCCCCTGTCCCCCGGCCATCCATGTCCTTTATCTCATCCTTAAGGCAGTCGTAGGCTGCCAGATAATACAAAAGCTCGGATGCGGAAAGCTGTTGGTCTGATGAAACGTTCACAGCAGCAAGGTCTCTGGATTTCGGCAGACAAAGGCCGCAGTTTACGCCACGGGAAAGCAGGCTTTCTATAAGCGAGGAGATTATTTCCAGCACCGCTTCCAGGGCAGCTGCATCGCGGCAGTAGCTCTCGCCGTCCAGAATGAAGAGGGCGCTTGCAGGCTGCACGGTTTCAAAGAAGTTCACCTGAAGCGCAGAGGGCTGCCTTGCCGCCATGCGCCAGTTTATGCGTTTCCATGAGTCGGAATGGCTGTAGGGTCTCAGCCCCCGCAGCACAGACATATCCTCCTTGAAGCCCAGAGAACCGTAGGACTTGTCCCAGTCCTGCCGGAGAAAAAGCTCCGCATCCACAGGCACACGCCGTGGATAAACCACAAGCTCGGGTAAAAGCTCCGCCGGGTATAGCTTTTCCACCTGACTGAGCCCGAAACCGTCACCGGAGCGCAGCAGCAGCCGATTGGGGCGGTATATGCCCCGGTGTTTGGCCTGCCAGTGCGAGGAAAGCACCATGCTCTCATAGCCCATCATGAGAGAAAAGCCCCGTTTATAGGCCCTCAGCTCCTGTATTTTCTCGCCGTCATCGTCAAAATAGCTGTAGGCTTCGAAGCTGTCGTCGGGGACAACAATGTCTTTTTCCGCGGCATTCTGGCTCAGCTCCAGCCAGACCAGCGGCAGCAGCTTGTCGTTTTTGACCCTGTAGTCAAAAACCGTCTCCATGCCCGGAAATATCCTGCAATTATCGCAGCTTATTTCAAGGCTCACGCCGTCCATGGCCCGTTCAGACCAGTAGCGCACAAAGGCGAAGAACAGCAGAAAAAACATAAACAGCCCCGCCAGCACCGTATAGCCCGCCACTGCGGAAAGCAGCGCAAAGCCAAGCCAGAAACAGAGCGCCGGCAGCGATACCAGTACGCTGGAATTTTCCGAAATCTTATTCTTTCCCATCGAATATGCGGCCCTTTTCAGGCGGAACGGGGGTCTTTTCAAGAATACCGGCGATAATGTTTTCGGCTTTCATGCCGGAGAGTCTGGCCTCGCCGCTTAAAAGCAGCCTGTGGCTCAGAACACAGGGGGCAAGATACTTCACATCGTCGGGCGTGACAAAGCTTCTGCCCTTCATGGCAGCCCATGCCTTTGAAGCGCGGTAGAGTGCGCGGGAGGCCCGGGGACTTGCGCCCATGGCAAGACCGGGGCAGCTTCTGGTGGCGCCGACAATGGCAACTATGTAATCGGCAACCGAGTCACACAGTTCCGTCTCCATCGCTTTTTTGCGAAGAGCCACAATAGTCTCGGGATCCGAGACGGTATTGACCGTATCAAAGGGCATAGCATCGCCCAAGGTATAAAGCATGCGCTTTTCTTCCTCGGCATCGGGGTAGCCCATGGAAAGCTTGATGAGAAAGCGGTCCATCTGGGCGGCAGGCAGGCGGAAGGTACTCTCAGACTCCACCGGATTCTGAGTGGCCATGACCATAAAGGGCTTTTCAAGCTTCATGCTCACGCCGTCAATGGTGACGCGCTTTTCCTCCATGGCTTCAAGCAGAGCGGCCTGCGTGCGGGGCACGGCGCGGTTTATCTCGTCTGCCAGCAGCATATTTGTAAAAACCGGGCCGGGCAGCAGCCTGAAATCTCCGCTGCGCTGGTCAAAGATATTCATGCCCGTAATGTCTGAGGGCAGAAGGTCAGGCACGAACTGCACACGCTTTGAGCTGCAGCCGGAGGCCATTGCCAGCACCTTTACCAGCGTGGTCTTGCCAACGCCGGGCATATCCTCGATGAGTATATGCCCATCGGCCAGAAGCGCCATGATTATAAGCTCTATCTTATCCCGCTTGCCGATGATTATCTTCTCGGCCTCGGCGGTCATTTTTTCCGCAAATTCTCTTATCTCCACTGCTCTGCTCCTTTTCTGTTTTTTGTAATTTTACCACAGCCGCATAAAATGTCTATAAAAAACTGTGCCAAAAAGGATGCGGGGTTTTTCTTGACTTTTTTCGCACCGGGAATACAATATAGAGAAACCAGAGAAGCGAGGCTGCCTATGAGATATGACGTTGTCATCATCGGTGCAGGGGTCTGCGGCTGCGCCGCAGCCATGGCGCTGAGCCGTTACGAACTGAATATCGCGGTGCTGGAAAAGGGAGAGGACCTCTGCACAGGGGCCTCCAAGGCCAATTCCGCTATTGTTCACGCGGGTTTTGATGCCAGACCCGGCACTAAAAAGGCTGCTTTCAATGCAGCCGGCAGCCGTATGATGCCTGCCCTCTGCGAAGAACTCCATGTGCCTTATCGCCGCTGCGGCTCGCTGGTGCTGGGCTTCGGAGAGCATGACCGGGCCGCGCTGGAAGATCTGAAACAGCGGGGTGAGAGAAACGGCGTGGAGGAGCTGCGCCTTGTGGAGCGCGAGGAGCTTCATGCCATGGAGCCCAATCTGGCCAAGGATGCCGGACCCGCCCTTTATGCACCTTCCGGCGGCATCGTCTGTCCCTTTGAACTCACCGCCGCCATGGCGGAAAACGCCGCCATAAACGGAGCTGCATTTTACTTTGACTCTGCCGTCAACCGGATTGAACGCATTCAGAACGGCTGGCGTATCCTCTGCGGCGACCGTTTCCTGGAGACGGCCTGCATCGTCAACGCCGCCGGACTCGGCGCGGCGGAGATACACAACATGGTCTCCGACGATAAATGCCGCATCGTCCCCCGCCGGGGCGAATACACACTGCTGGACAAGAAATGCGGCGCTCTTGTGAGCCGCACCGTCTTCCAGCTCCCCACCGCCATGGGCAAGGGCGTATTGGTAACCCCCACCGTCCACGGCAACATTCTTGTGGGTCCCACTGCCGAGGACATCGGCGATCCTGCCGACACCGCCACCACCGCCGAGGGTCTTGCCAAACTCCGCTCCGCGGCTGTTCGCAGCGTACCGGATCTCCCCCTCAAAAGCTCCATCACGGCTTTTTCCGGGCTCCGGGCCCATTTGGACGGGGAGGATGACTTTATCCTGGGCTTTGCCGCCCCCGGCTTTCTGGACCTGCTGGGCATTGAGTCCCCGGGGCTGAGCGCCTCCCCTGCCATTGGGCAGTGGGCCGCAGAGCAGTGCGCGGCACATCTGGGCGCAGCAACGCGAAAAGACTACAAGCCGGGACGTCCCACCCCCATACGCATCCACGAACTCAGCTTTGAAGAACGCGCCGCCCTCATTGAAAAGGATGGCGCCTACGGCCAGATTGTCTGCCGCTGCGAAGGCGTTACCGAGGGTGAGATACGCGACGCCATTCGCCGCACGCCCGGGGCCAAAAGTCTGGACGGTGTCAAGCGCCGCACCCGCGCAGGCATGGGCCGCTGTCAGGGCGGTTTCTGCGCCGCCCGGGTCATGGAGATTTTGGCGGATGAATTGGGCACGGATCCTCTCAGCCTGACCAAGAGCGGCGGAGAGAGTCTGCTGCTCCGCGGCACACTCCGGGAGGAAGACGCATGATCTACCACGACATAATCGTCATCGGCGCAGGCCCGGCGGGCCTGGCCGCCGCCATCGCTGCCCGGGAGGCCGGAGTGGAGAACATCCTCGTGCTGGAGCGCGACAGTGTCCCCGGCGGCATCCTGAATCAGTGCATTCACAACGGTTTCGGGCTTCATACCTTTCAGGAAGAACTCACCGGCCCGGAGTACGCCCAGCGCTATATTGACAGGGCCACAGCTCTCGGCATAGCGATCCGGCTGAACACTATGGTGCTGAGCGTGTCGGAAGATCGCGAAGTCCTCTGCAGCAGCCGCGAGCATGGGCTGGAGCGTATGCAGGCCGGTGCGCTGATCCTCTGCATGGGCTGCCGGGAACGGCCCCGGGGTGCTCTGGGCATCCCCGGCACCCGTCCCGCCGGTATCTACTCAGCGGGCGCAGCCCAGCGGCTGGTAAATGTGGAGGGCTACCTCCCCGGTAAAGAGGTGGTCATCCTCGGCAGCGGGGACATCGGGTTGATCATGGCCCGGCGTATGACTCTGGAAGGGGCCCGGGTTAAATGCGTCTGCGAACTGATGCCTTATTCCGGCGGCCTGAAGCGCAACATTGTCCAGTGTCTCCATGACTATGGTATTCCCCTGCGTCTGAGCCACACGGTGGTGGAAATCCATGGCAGGGAGCGGCTGGAGGCCGTGACCATTGCCGCCGTGGATGAACAGCGCCGCCCCATAGCGGGCACGGAGGAATACATTCCCTGCGACACCCTGCTCCTCTCCGTGGGCCTGCTGCCGGAAAACGAACTCAGCGAAGGGGCCGGCCTCCGGATGGATTCCGTCACCGGCGGCGCCGTGGTGGCGGAGGACCTCCAGAGCAGTGTGCCGGGGATCTTTGCCTGCGGCAACGTCCTCCACGTTCACGATCTGGTGGACTTTGTCTCCGAAGAAGCCGCCCGGGCCGGGCGCAGCGCCGCAGCCTTTCTGAAGCACCGGGGCGGAGACAGCCGTCTCATCCCTCTCCGGGCCGGTCCCGGCGTCCGCTATACGGTGCCCCAGTATATCCGCGCCGACGCCGCCGGGGAGGTCACCGTGCGCTTTCGGGTGGCGGAGCCCCGGTATAACAGCCGCCTTGTCTGCCGCGCGGACGGCGAGACGGTAATCCGAAAGAAAAGGCCGGTGGTAACCCCCGGCGAGATGGAGGAGCTGACGCTGAAGCCGGAGCAGTTTGCCGCCGCCCGGGAGATCGTTATTGCACTGGAGGAATTATGAACGAAGTCACCATACTGGATTTTCACTGCACCTGCTGCACTCTGAACTGCCTTCTGCACGTGGAGGCAAAGGGGCTGGAAATCCTCGAAATCAGGGGACACGGCTGCCACATGGGCGAGGAATTTGCCGGAAAGGAGCTGCTGCTGCAGGACTGACGGATATGGAAACACGTGAATTTATCTGCATCCGCTGCCCCATGGGCTGCGCCCTCCGGGCGGAGATCGCCGACGGTGCTGTCCGCGCTGTCAGCGGCAACGGCTGCCGCCGGGGAGCGGACTATGCCGCCCAGGAGGCCGTAGCCCCGAAGCGCACCGTCACAAGCTCCGTGCGGGTGATCGGGGCGAAGCGGAAAATCGTGGCGGTAAAAACCGTGCCCGATGTGCCGAAAGAAAGCATCTTTGCCGTGATGGCCGCCATACGTGCCCTGCGGCCCAAGTCTCCGGTGCGGGCGGGAGACATACTTCTCACCAACATCGCCGGTACCGGAAGCAATCTGATAGCCACTGCCCATGCGGAGTGAAAAGAGGAAGGCCAAAAGGCCTTCCTCTTTCCTTATATTTATATTTGATTTCCTACCCAGTCTACAGCAAACTCCGCAAAGCGCCTCGCTGCCGGTCCGGTACGCTCCCCGGCCGGCAGAGCCAGCGCCAGAATGCGGCTGGAGGGAGGATCCAGCGGCCGCACAGCCACCCCGCTCTGGCCCCGGAGCAGCAGTTCCGGCATGATGCTCACACCCAGTCCCTGCCGCACCATGGCCAAAATGGCGTAGTCATCCTTGGTGCTGAACTTCACATTGGGCCGCAGCCCTGCCTTATCCAGCGCCCGGCGGGCATCATGGTCCGAAGTCTCCAGCAAAGAGATGAAGGGTTCCCCCGCCACATCCGCCACAGCACAGACCTCCTGCCCGGCCAGAGGATGCCCCTCGGGCAGCACGGCCATGAGCTTGTCCTCTCCCAGCACAATGCACTCGCAGTCCTGCTCCATGGGGAGCGCCGTAAAGGCCAGGTCCACGCTGCCCTGGCGCAGCCACAGATTCACATCGTGATAGTCCCCATTGAAAAGCCGGAACTCCACCTGAGGGTGGAGCTGCTGAAATTCTTTCATCATTCCGGGCAGCCAGTGGGTAGCCACGCTGGTAAAGGTGCCGATGCGGACCACGCCGGCGGCAAGGCCCCGGAGACCTTCCGCCGCCCGGTGCAGAAGCTCTTCCTGCCGAAGCAGTTCTTTTATATAAGGAAGGAGCCGCTCCCCCTCCGGCGTCAGCCGCGCGCCGGTACGGGAACGCTTCAGCAGAGTAAGCTGCAGCTCATCTTCCACTGCCGCAATGATGTGGCTCACGGCGCTCTGTGTAAGCCCCAGAGCCTGTGCTGCCGCTGTCAGAGAAGATAATTCTACAGTCTTTGCAAAAACTTCGTACTTTTTCGTGTCCATTTATACAAATTTCCCCTTGCTTTTTTCATAAACATGCGGTATTATACGACCATCACATTTGAGTTTTTAATGTTTTCCATTATAAATTTTCATGTGTCAAATGTCAAGAGGGGAGAATAAGAAAAATGACCAACTCCATTCAGCATCTTCTGGCCATGTGCCTCTATATGGCCGCCGTTGTCGGCATCGGTATTTACTACACCCGCCGCGCCAACAAGGACGCCGAGTCCTACTTCCTGGGTGGCCGCTCTCTGGGCCCCTGGGTCACCGCCTTCAGCGCGGAGGCTTCTGATATGTCCGGCTGGCTCCTGATGGGTCTGCCCGGCCTCGCCTACTGGACCGGCCTTGCCGACGCGGGCTGGACGGTCATCGGTCTGGGCATCGGTACCTATGTGAACTTCCTGGTGGTTTCCCGTCGGCTGCGCCGCTACAGCGTGAAGCTGGGTGCCATCACCATTCCCGACTTTTTCTCCAAGCGCTTCCACGAGAAGAAAAATATCCTGATGACCGTGTCCTCCCTGATCATCCTGATCTTCTTCTCCGTCTACGCCGCCCAGTGCCTCAGCGCCTGCGGTAAGCTCTTTGCCAATCTCTTTGACCTGCCCTACACCTCCATGATGATTGCCGCGGCCATCTTCGTGCTGCTCTACACCTTCCTGGGCGGCTATCTGGCGGAGAGTGCCTCCGACTTCATGCAGGCCTGCGTGATGGTGGGCGTGCTGGTGCTCATCCTCGTCATCGGCGTGGGCAGCGCCGGCGGCTGGGCCACTGTGATCGCCAACGCCAAGAGCTACGACGGTTATTTCTCCCTCCTTAACAGCGCCACTCCTTCCGGTGACACCGTCAATGTCTTCGGTGCCGCCAAGCCCTACGGTGCCCTCTCCATCGCCTCCTGCATGGCCTGGGGTCTCGGTTACTTTGGTATGCCGCAGGTTCTGCTGCGCTTCATGAGCATTCGCAGCGAGGGCGAGCTGAAGCTCTCCCGCCGCGTGGCCATCATCTGGTTCATCATCTCCTGCTCCGCCGCCGTCCTCATCGGCGTGGTGGCCCGCAGCGTCGTGGGTCTGGACTACACCAGCAACGGAGCCGCCGAAAACGTCTTTATCGACGCCGCCACCATGTTCCTGCCCCCCATTCTGGCCGGCTTCGCCTGCGCAGGCGTTCTGGCGGCTGCCATCAGCTCCTCCGACTCCTATCTGCTGATCTCTGCCAGCGCCGTCAGCCAGAATATCTACCGCGGCATCCTCAAGAAGGACGCCACGGAGAAGCAGGTTCTCAACTGCTCCCGCATCACCCTTCTCACCATCACCCTCATCGCCATGTGCATTGCCTGGAACTCCAACTCTACCATCTTCGGCATCACCTCCTTTGCCTGGGCCGGTTTTGGTGCAGCCTTTGGCCCCCTGGTGCTGTTCTCCCTCTTCTGGAAGCGCACCACCTATCCCGCCGCCATTGCCGGTATGATCGCCGGCGGCGCCATGGTCTTCTTCTGGAAGGGTCTCATCAAGCCCCTCGGCGGCGCCTTCGGCATCTATGAGCTGCTGCCCGCCTTCCTCTTCAGCTCCCTGGTGATCGTCATCGTCTCCCTCTGCACCAAGGAGAACGAGGAACTCAGCCGCGAATTTGAGGAAGTCAAGGCGGCTCAGTAAGAAAAACTTTTAAAAATTTCAAGGCGGCACCTGAGGTGCCGTCTTGTTTTTTTCTGCAGTTCTATGGTATTATACTTAGATACAATGCGCGGAGAATGCAAAGAGATGGGGAGAAGGCTGTGAACAAAAAGATTTCCAATTTATATCAACCCAGCATCCGGCTGTACTTGCTGATTCTGGCCCTCTTTGCCGCCGTGTCATACTTTTTTGATGAGCGGCTCGCGCTGGCCGAGGCCGTGGCAGTGGTGCTTCTGGCCCTGTTTACTCTGATCGGCAAGCGCAAGCGGCAGAAAAAGCTGCAGGCCTTCATTGAGACGGTGACCTACAATGCCGAATCCGCCACCAACAACACCCTGCTGAACTTTCCCCTGCCCATGGCGGTCTTTCGTCTCGGCGACAACGGCATCGTCTGGGGAAACCAGCCCTTCTGGGAAATCTGCGGTTACAGCAAACCCACACTGGAGGGAAGCCTGACGCAGCTGGTACCCAGCTTCAATGGCAAGTGGCTTATGGAAGGCAAGAACCAGATGCCGGATCTGTTGGAGATCAGCGGGCGCAAATACCGGGTTCACGGCAACATGGTCCACGCGGACAAGAGAAAAACCGAAAACCACGACTTTCTTGGCATCACCTACTGGGTGGATGTCACCGAGTACGATAACATTCGTCTGGAGTATCAGGACTCCCGTCCCGTGGAGATGGTGATCGTACTGGACAACTATGAGGAACTCCTCAAGCCGCTTACCGACCGGCAGCGCATCGAACTGCGCGGCCGTCTGGACGCAGCCATCGAAAAGTGGTGCGAGGGCCGCTTTGGTCTGCTGCGCCGCGTGGATCGCGATCGCTATATATTTATTTTTGAAAAGCGCTGGCTGGAGGCAATCATCCGCAACAAGTTCTCTCTGGTGGAGGAAATTCGTGCCGTCACCTCCCAGAACGGTCTTCATGCCACGGTGTCTCTGGGCATAGGCATGGACGGCAGCAGTTTCGAGGAGAACCACTCCTATGCCACGCTGGCCGCAGAAATGGCCCTGAGCCGCGGCGGTGATCAGGCGGTGATCAAGAACAAGTTCAACTTTGAATTTTTCGGCGGTCGTGCTGCCGAGGTGGAAACCCGCACCAAGGTCAAGTCCCGGGTCATGGCCAACTCTCTGGCCCGGCTCATCGAGGACGCATCCCGGGTCTATGTCATGGGCCACCGCTTCGCGGATCTGGACACAGTGGGCGCCGCAGCGGGCATCTGCTGCATCTCCCGGAAACTGGGTAAAACCTGCCACATCGTTTTGGGCGACGGCCCCAACGCCTCGGGTGCGCTGCTTGCCGCCCTGAAGGAGATGCCGGAGTATGCCGATGCCTTCCGCACGCCTCAGGAGGCCATTTTGCAGGCTGACCGGGACACCCTGCTGGTAGTAGTGGATACCCACCGTCCCGAGCAGGTAGAGGACCAGCCGCTGCTGGAAAGCTGCAACCGCCTGGCCGTGATCGATCACCATCGCCGGGCCGCCACCTATATCCGCAACGCCACCATGACCCTCTACGAACCCTATGCCTCCTCCGCCTGTGAGCTGGTAACGGAAATCATGGAGGAACTGCTGGAACCGCAGGATGTGCTGCCGGGTGAGGCCGACGCGGTGATGAGCGGCATTGTGCTGGATACCAAGAGCTTTACCCTGCGCACCGGTGAGCGCACCTTCGATGCCGCCGCCTATCTGCGCCGCAGCGGCGCCGACACCACCCGGGTGAAGATGCTGCTGCAAAACGGCATGGAGGAGACGCTGCAGCGCTACGAGATCATGCGCACAGCCCGGCTCTATCAGGGTGTGGCCGTGGCCGCTTCGCCGGACAGTCAGAACCGCGTAGTAGCTGCCCAGGCCGCCGACGAGCTTCTGAATATCCACGGCGTCACCGCCTCGGTGGTCCTCTATCCCACGGCCGCCGGCGGGGTGGACGTCTCCGCCCGAAGCATCGGGGATATCAATGTACAGGTGCTGCTGGAGACCCTTGGCGGCGGCGGCAACAAGTCCGCAGCCGGGGCCCAGATGCCGGATATTTCTCTCCGGGATGCGGTAAACCGGCTCTTTGCCGCCATCGACAATTACATGGCCACTGAATAAAACGTATCGAAACCGAAAAAGGAGTATATAACTATGAAAGTCATTTTTCAGCAGGATGTCCGCGGTCAGGGCAAGAAGGGTGAGATGAAGGAAGTTTCCGACGGCTACGCCCGCAATTACCTCCTCCCCCGCAATCTCGCCGTGGAAGCCAACAAGGATAATCTCAACGCGCTGGCTCTGAAGGAAAAGGCCAAAAAGGCTCAGGAGGCCAAGGAAAAGGCCGCCGCCATGGAAAACGCCCAGCGTCTCAAGGACATCGTTACCACCATCCGCGCCAAGGCCGGTGCCAACGGCAAGCTTTTTGGTGCCGTCACCAGTCAGGAGATCGCCGAGGCTCTCAAAGAGCAGCACGGCATCGAAGTGGAAAAGAACAAGCTGGTGCAGAGCGACCCCATCAAGTCCTTCGGCAGCTACGAAGTCAAGTGCAAGTTTGGCTACGGCATTGACGGCATCGTTCACCTGCTGGTAGTGGAGAAGTAAACGACTTTTTTCTCCGGGAGGAGATTCGCTATGGATGAATTGATCGGACGCAAGGTTCCCTGGTCTCCGGAAGCAGAGCAGGCAGTCCTGGGCTCCTGCCTCATCGACGCTCGCTGCATCTCCGACGTGATCAGCGTTTTGAAGGAGCAGGACTTCTATCTGGAAGCCAACCGGGACATCTATGCCACCATCGTCAATATGACCACTTACGGCCGGGTCGTTGACCCGGTTACGGTCCTTGATCAGATGAAGCAGCGGGGCGTTTTCCGGGAGGAAAGCTCACCCCGCTATGTCCGCGAGCTCATGGAGGCCACGCCCACGGCGGCCAACGTCATGAAATACGCCCACATCGTCCGGGATCAGGCGCTGCTGCGCAACGTGATCACCGCCTGCGAGGAGACCATCGCGGCGGCTTCCGGCGGTGAGGGCGAGGCAAATCAGGTGCTGGATCTGGTGGAAAAGAAGATCTACGGTCTGCGTCAGGGGCGCATCCTCGGTGGGCTGGTGCCAGCCAGTCAGGTGGTGCAGACCGTCTATCAGGATCTAACCGTCCGGGCCAAAGAGGGTAAGGTCGTCCCCGGCATCACCACAGGTCTCCGGGATCTGGACCGGCGTATTCTGGGTCTGAAGGACTCCGACTTTATTCTCATCGCCTCCCGCCCCGGCATGGGCAAAACCAGTATTGCCCTCAACATGGCCGTGGCCGCCGCCAAGGAGAGCAAAAAGACCGTGGCCATCTTCTCTCTGGAAATGAGCCGGGAGCAGCTGGTAACCCGTCTTCTCTCCGCCGAAGGGCTTGTCAACATGGGCCATCTGCTCACCGGCCAGCTGAACGCCGACGAATGGCGGCGTGCAGCGCAGGCCGCCAGCGTCATTTCCTCGCTGGATATCCGCATCAACGACAACCCCTCCCTTACCGTGGCGGACATGAACGCCCAGTGCCGTCGGCTCAACAACCTCGGCCTTGTGGTCATCGACTATCTGCAGTTGATGCAGTCCGCCGGCAGCGGCCACAACTGGAGCAACGAAAGCCGCACGCAGGCCGTGTCGGACATGAGCCGTATGCTCAAGATCATGGCCAAGGAACTGAATGTGCCTGTGATCTGTCTGAGCCAGCTGAGCCGTGCCAACGAGAAACGCGAAAACAAGCGTCCCATGCTCTCGGACCTGCGTGAATCCGGTTCCATCGAGCAGGACGCCGACGTTGTCCTCGCCCTCTATCGAGAGGGCTACTATAATCAGGAAAGCGAGAACCCCAATCTGGCCGAATGCATTGTCCTGAAGAACCGCCACGGCGAAACCGGCACCGATAACCTCGTCTGGCTGGGCGAGTACACCGTTTACCGGGACGCCGAACTCCGGCGCAATGAGGGTTGAGGCCATCCCGGCGCAAAGCGCCGTGCTCTGCGCCGTATCCGGCGGGGCCGACAGCGTCTGTCTCCTCCACCGGCTGAGAGAACGCGGCGATCTGCGGCTCTTCTGCGCCCACTTCGATCACCGGCTCCGGGGGGAAGAAGCCCGGCGGGACGCGGACTTTGTCCGCTGCCTCTGCGAAAGCTGGGGCATCCCGTATTTTGAAGGCAGCCACGACGTGGCCGCCTATGCCAAAGAAACCGGTCTCTCCACGGAAACTGCTGCGAGAGAGCTGCGCTATGCCTTTCTGGAAAAGACTGCCGCAGACTGCAGCGCGGACTTCATCGCCACGGCCCACACCGCCTCGGACAACGCCGAGACCATGCTGCTCCACCTTTGCCGGGGCAGCGGCACCCGCGGGCTTGGCGGCATCCCGCCCCAGCGGGGATCCATCATCCGCCCCATTCTGGACATGACCCGGAGTGAGGTGGAAGCCTATCTTGAAAAACACGCCCTTTCCCATGTGGAGGACAGCAGCAACGCCCTTGACGAGGCGGCACGAAACCGTCTGCGCCACCACGCCGTTCCGGCCATGAAAAGCGTAAACGCGGCCTTTGAACGCTCAGCGCTCCGCACGGCACGGCTGCTGCGGGCAGACGAGGCGTATATGCATACCGAAGCGGAGAAAGCGTTGGAGCGCATCCGGGAGGGGGACCGGCTCTCCATCCCGGCGCTGCTGGCTCTGCCGGAGGCGCTGCGGCTGCGTACCCTGCTTTTGATGGCGGGGGCAGGAACGGAGCTGGTGCATCTGGACGCCCTGCTCTCCCTTTGTGAGAGCGCCAACCCCTCCGCCGAGCTGACGCTCCCCGGCGGCAGCGTTGTGCGTCGGGAGTACGACCGGCTTTTATTTCACGCCGAAACCCCCCGGAGCCTTGGCGAGTATGAACTCATCCCCGGCTCGGTGCTTGAGCTTCCGGAGGCCGGACTCCGCGTTCGCACGGAGCTTTTGGAGCCGGGGACAGAAATTCAAAGTTCGTTCAACACTTTTTCCTTTTCTTATGGCAATATATGTGGTAGACTGACTCTCACCTCTCGCCGGGATGGCGACAGGATACGGTTTCGCGGCCGGGAGGGCAGCCATAGTCTCAAGCGTCTGATGAGTGATGCCCACATCCCCCGGCCCCGCCGGGGCCTTGTCCCGGTGCTTCGGGATGAAGCGGGCATCCTTGCGGTCTACGGCTTTGGCCAGAGCGACCGCTGCCGCGCTGAAAACGGCGATAAGCAACTTCGCATCACTATTGAAAAAATATAACGTGAAGGAGAAGCATGATGCGTCAGGACATGGAGACCATACTCTTTACGGAGGAAGAACTCCAGCAGAGAGTTCGTGAGCTGGGCGAGGCCATCACCCGGGACTACGAAGGCAAGAACCCCATTTTTGTCGGCGTTTTGAAAGGCAGCTTTGTCTTCATGGCGGATCTGGTCCGCTGCGTAGACACCCCCTGCACCCTGGACTTTATGGTGGTATCCTCCTACGGCAGCGGCACCAAGACCACCGGTGCCGTGAAGATCAACAAGGACCTCTCCGAGGACATCGAGGGCCGTCATGTGATCATCGTGGAGGACATTCTGGACTCCGGTGTTACCCTGAACTATCTCAGTAAGTATCTGATGAACCGGGGCCCTGCTTCTTTGCGGATCGTTACCCTGCTGGATAAGCCCTCCCGCCGCAAGGCCGAGGTCTATCCCGCCTATAAGGGCTTTGAGGTGGAGGACAACTTCGTGGTCGGCTACGGTCTGGACTACGCCGAGAAGTACCGTAACCTCCCCTACATCGGCATTCTCAAACCCGAGGTTTATTCTTAAGCGACAGGAAGTGACAGGCATTTGAAAACACCCAACAACCGGCCCAGACAGATTGGCTTTTACATTCTGATCCTGACCATTCTGCTGGCCACAGTCTACACCATGCTCTCCCCCGCCGATAAGGGCGGCGAGCTGGAGTATTCCGAGATCATCACACTCTTCCGTGAAGGAAAGGTAGAGTCCTTTGCGCTGAACACCGACGGCAACCTGCATCTGGAGCTCCGGGAGGAGTATAAGGAACACGATGTCTATGATGTGATCGTGGTGGACTTCAGCGTTTTCTACTCCGATCTGGGTGAAGAGGTGCAAAAGCAGCTGGAAGACGGCACCATCACCGAATATGATTACGAAAAGGCCTGGACAGCCCCTCTGTGGCTGAGCTTCCTGCCCTATCTCTTCATGATGGTGATCTTCGGCTTCTTCTGGTACACCATGATGAGCCGCTCTCAGGGCGGTGGCGGCGGCATCGGCAAGTTCTCCAAGGCCCGCACCAAGCTGGGCAGCGAGGAGAAGAACAAAAAGACCTTTGCCGACGTAGCCGGCGCCGACGAGGAGAAGGCCGAGCTGGAGGAGATCGTCAGCTTCCTGAAGTCTCCTCAGGCCTACACCGACATGGGTGCGCGCATCCCCAAGGGCGTTTTGCTGGTGGGCCCCCCGGGCACCGGCAAGACCCTCCTTGCCAAGGCCGTGGCCGGTGAGGCGGGCGTGGAGTTCCTCTCCATCTCCGGCTCCGACTTTGTGGAGCTCTATGTGGGCGTGGGCGCGGGCCGTGTCCGCGACGTCTTTGATCAGGCCAAAAAGGTCGCCCCCGCCATTATCTTCATTGATGAGATTGATGCCGTTGGCCGTCAGCGCGGCAGCGGTCTGGGCGGCGGTCACGACGAGCGCGAACAGACCCTGAACCAGCTGCTGGTGGAGATGGACGGCTTCAGCAACAACGAAGGCGTCATCGTCATGGCAGCCACCAACCGCGCCGACATTCTGGACAACGCCCTGCTGCGTCCCGGCCGCTTCGACCGGCAGATCTACGTGGGCCGTCCGGACATCAAAGGCCGTGAAGAAATTCTGAAGGTCCATGCCAGGGGCAAGCCTCTGGGCGACGATGTGGATCTCAAGGACATCGCCAAGGGTACCCCCGGCTTCACCGGCGCCGATCTGGAAAACGTCCTCAACGAGGCCGCCCTCATTGCTGTACGCCGGGAACGCAAGTTCATCATGCAGCCGGACATTGACGAGGCCATCCTCAAGGTGCAGATGGGCCCGGAGAAGAAGAGCCGCGTTATCAGCGACAAGGAACGCCGTCTCACCGCCTATCATGAGGCCGGCCACGCCGTGGTGGCCCACTTCCTGGGCAAGACGGACCCCGTCCACTATATCACCATCATCCCCCGCGGCCATGCGGGCGGCTTTACCCTCTTCCGTCCCCAGGAGGACAAGAGCTTCAAGGCGAAGAGCGAGATGATGGCCGACATCGTGGTGAGTCTTGGCGGCCGTGTGGCGGAGAAGGTCTTTCTGGACGATATCTCCACCGGCGCCTCCGGTGACATCCAGCAGGCCACCAGCGTGGCCCGCAACATGGTCACCGTCTACGGCATGAGCGAGAAGCTGGGCCCCATCAGCTACGACAGCGCCGGACAGAGCATCTTCATTGGCCGCGACTTCGGCCAAACCAAGAGCTACAGCGAAGAAACCGCTGCCCTCATCGACTCCGAGGTCAAGCGCATCTTTGACGAGGCCATGGAGAAGGCTGAGTCCATTCTCCGTGAGCACGCCGACGTACTGGTGGCCGTGGCCGAGTACCTGCTGGTCAACGAGACCATGGACGGCAGTGACTTCGCCTACTTCTGCGAACACAAGTGTCTGCCCCCGCTCCCTGAAAAGAGCGAGGAAGTACAGAAGATTGAGGCGGAGATTATCCGCGAAAGCGAAGCGGAACCTACAGACGAATAAAGACAAAAGCCGGAGGGTTTACACCCTCCGGCTTTATTTTAAAAATAAACCAAGCGATACACAAAACTTGAGCGCAGTCTGTCATATTAAGACTGCCGTTTTTGTCATTGTTACGTTTAACGGTATGTGTTACAATACATTCTGTGGTATTATGTTTTCAGTCAGCCAGCCGGTTCGCGGAAGGGCAGCCTATATAGTGGCCTCCAAAGGGAGGAATTCGAATGTTTCTTTACACAAGCATAGCATCGCAGACATTCTTATTGCCGTATGCACGAAAACAGCTGTCTTGCGGTCTTGGCCTGGTTTTTTCTGAGCTTTGCCATGCAGTTCGCCGGTGTTCTCGGCACGGATCCGTAAAGTTCCATTTCTCTTAGCTTCTACCGAAAGTCAAAAACGATACTGCACATTTAAAGAGGAGAGGCTGTATGGATAAAAAACACATGCCTGAAACATTCCGGCAATTACAATCTGTTGGTGCTGTAAAACCGTCTGATGTTTTGAAAACGCCGGACGGGTTCTGGCTGATCTACAAATCCTTGTCAAATATCCTTGCAGAAAGCAATATTTTTGATTTTCCCGATTCGGCGGGCAAAAGGCATGCGTGCAGCAGGTTTTACGACGACTGGTTTTTGTATGCCGTTCCCGCTGGGGCCGATCATACATACAGTCTGTTAAAGCTCAGAGAACAGGAATACGATGCCGAAGACGGTTCTCCCGCTGACGGCGATACTCCCGGGGTGACAATTTCCTTTATCTCTTTTGCCTGTGAAATATTGCTTGCATGCCTCACAAATCCTTCCGACGGAAACAGAAGGCGGCTGGATGGTGAAATAAACCGGGTGGTTGCGCGCAGAGGGCAAACCCATCACGAGAACTTGAAACAGTACTTCCTGGATTCCAAGTCTCTTGGAGCCTATCTCGTGGCCGAGCTTTACCCCACACACATCGCCGCCTTCGCCAAAGACGGCTATCTGAATCTCCCGGAGCATTATAAGAGCATTGTAAAGCAATATCACGCGCACAGGAACTCCAAAAAGCTGGCAAGATTACCGGTTTTTATCGAAGAACTAAACCGGAAAGCCGGATATTTCCTTTGCGACCAAGACAGACTGTATATCAAAAATCCGGAAAAGCCCACGCCGTACGAAGCGGCCGCAATTCTTGCCACCCATACCGGAAACACATCCGCGCATTCTTTTGCCGCCGAGGTAGAATATCATGCCAGATTTTTAACACCTTTGGCAAAAATAAAAATTCCGTTTTGGGGAAGATCCGTATACGCCTCCGCAATCCGGGCGGATATGAGCATAGGGGATGCAGAGTTTCAAGGGCCGGCCCCGTTTTATCGGGCTGAATCCAAACTTGTGAAACGGCAATGTGCGCTGCATCCGGACAAACAGATCTAAGCCGCTCTCCCGCCGGGGAAATTTGTAGACAGGCCAAAAAATGCAACGGATTCTGCGAAAAGGAAAGAGCTATGTGGATCTGGCAATCCGCATACGTGGTGTGAAGGCAAGCACCGGTTTATCTGTATATGTTCCGTTTCCTGTTTCCCGTGACGAAATAGAAGATGTGGTATCGAACGCTGAAGGCCAGTTTTCATATCTCTCTGAAATCGTTCGCAAGTCCATAAACCCGGACGGATCAAGGTTCTCTAAATTTTCAATTTCCGTATATCTCCCTATAACTCCACGTTACCCCACGCCAGAATGGTAAACGAATACAGTCGCCCTCTTCTTTTTCTTTTCTGTTTGACATTCCATCAGCCATCGTGTATACTGGCTGCAAAGTTAATATTCCGTTTGAGTGCCTGTGGAAGCGGTAACAGCTCCACGGGATTATAGAAAACCGGGTGCAAATCCCGGACGGTACCGCCACTGTAAGCGTTGAGGTTTTGTGCGAGGCGAAAGCCGGTCATTGGAGGAAACTCTGAGAAGGCTGCACGAAACTTATGATGCGCAAGTCAGGAGAACTGCTCAAATGTGTGAGGCGCACGGGTCTGCAAGTACGGATCCGGGGGCCATGTTGCGGGAAAACGGCTGCAGCAACCTTTCGGGTTGCTGCAGTTTTTTGTGTCCCGCAGACAACTGAATATTGCTTATCGATGCGGTTGGTGAGCCGGTGAGAGTCCGGAACAACCGTCCATTGCTGTGTTTGGCCAGGGCCATCAGTCAGAGAGCCTGCCGCGTCGATCGGGTTTTTCACGCTTTGACAGGAGAGTGTAACCTTGTTTGTCCGTACTTGGGGGCAGACAGGTTGCACTCTTTTTGCTTGCGGGGAAACCACATGAAGGGAGAAGGGGGGATGCAAGTGACACCGGAAGAAAAGAAGACCTGGGCGGAGGAGCTTCTGCGCAGCAAGTGCGTACAACTGGGGAGACTCCCCACCAAAAAGGATTTCGACCCTGTTGCCTGCGCCCAAATCAAGGCATATCTGGGCCCCTGGCCCCGTGCTCTGGAAGCGGCCGGACTGAAGCCGCCCAGAGGAAAGAAAACAAGCGTATAAGAGAAAGGACGAAACGCTTATGCGAACGAGCAAAAAAGTTTTCAGCCTGCTCCTTGCCATGATAATGGTTGTGGGGCTGCTGCCTGTGAGTGCCCTTGCTACGGGCACGAACAATGTCTACCTCTCCGTCAGCTATGACGGAAAATACCTGAACGGCCAAGACGGCGCCCCCATCGCTTATGTCCCTGTGTCTTTTGAAGAACTGGCATCCATTGACCTGGATACATATGGTTTAAGCGAATACAAGTACGATGAGAATGGCGATGGCAGTTATGACATCACCGCTCTGCACATGGTTATCTATGCCCATGAAAACATCTACGGCGGCAGTTGGAGCGATGTAACCTTTACCGGCAGCCCCGGCAGCTCTTACTTCGAGGGCGGTATCTTTGGCTTTGACGAAAACCTGAATTACTACCTCAATGGTGAATACCCCATGGATGAGAAGCTTACGGAAACGAACGGCTACGGAACCGGAGCCACCTCCGACCGGATTGTTCTGGAAGCCGGTGACTTTCTGGACATCGCCAGCTTCTCCAGCTGGGATTTCTACGCGGATTCCAATTACGGTTTCCATTTCTTTGCTGACGAAAGCGGCGCCTTTACCCACAACTATACGGCAGAAGCCGGTACAGCTGTCGATGTGAAGCTGGTTCGCTCCTTCTCCAGTATGGGTACCGGAGCAACGATCTATGACGCAGCCGACTACAGCATCTCCTATGGCGCTTCCTATGGCAATGCAAGCGGAACGGTCAGCACCAACGGGGACGGCTGCGCCGCCGTCACCTTCCCCTCTGCCGGCAAGTGGGTTCTGTGGGCAGATGGCGGTTACGGTCTGGAGTACCCGGATGACATCGTTTCCGCTCCTGCCTACGCAGAAGTAACGGTAACGACCAAAGAAGAAGACCCCGCCCCTGAAGAACCCACAACGGCGCAGGATGTATCCGCCGTGCTGAATGCGACCATGGCGCAGCTTGCCGCCACTGTGACCGAGCCTGTCTTCGGCACGACCGCCGGCGAATGGACCGTGCTGAGTCTGGCCCGCGGCGGCTACTACGCCATGGATAATGCCTATTTCACCGATTACTACAACCGCATTGTAGAGACCGTCAATGAAACGGCGGCCTCTGTCAACATGAGCGGTGCGCTGCACAAGAACAAATCCACCGAAAACTCCCGCCTGATTGTTGCTCTGTCCGCCCTCGGCAAGGATGCCACTTCCGTGGGCGACTGGGATCTGGTGGAGGCATACAGCGCCAATGGCTTTGACTGGATTAAAAAGCAGGGTCTCAACGGTACCATCTGGGCTCTGATCGCTCTGGATTCCAATAACTATGCAACCACCGATACCACCATCCGCCAGCAGTGTGTGGATGCGATTCTGGCAGCCCAGCACGATGACGGCGGCTGGTCTTTGATGGCAAACAAAACTTACGCCTCCGACCCCGATATTACCGGCATGGCTCTGACGGCTCTGTATCCTTACCGGGATCAGGCTGCGGTGGCCGAAGCCTGCGCCGAAGCTATCGCCTGTCTCTCTGCCATGCAGAACGATGACGGCACCTATACCTCCGGAGGTGCCAAGTGCGCAGAAAGCTGCTCCTGGGTTATCGTAGCTGCTACTACCTGGGGCATCAATCCCGACACCGACAGCCGCTTCATTAAGAACGGAAATTCCGTTGTGGATGGCTTGCTGGCCCACTACCTGTCCGACTCCGCCACCTTCCAGCACATCATCGGCGCAGGCTCCAACGCCATGGCTACCGACCAGTCCTGCTATGCGTTGGTGGCCTATGACCGCTTTGTAAACGGCAAGAGCGCTCTCTTTAACTACAGCGACGTGACCTTTGAGGCGGCCCCTGCATCCGATGAAATGACCGCCACGCTGGGTCTTCCCGCCCAGATCAACCCCGGCGAAGCTTTCAACGGCGTAATCAGCATCAACAAGTGGGATAACGAGGCCAAGTACAAGCTCATCGACTTCATCGTCACCGTCCCCGAAGGTGTCAGCGTAAGCAGCGTGACCGCAAGCGAGCGTCTCGGCGGCGGCAGCGTCAGCTACAATCTGGAAGAAGACAGCGGCAAGCTCCGTGTGGTCTATTTCGATGCCAATGAAAACAGCGACCTGACCGTCAGCGGCGAGAGTTTCCCCGCCGAGCTCTTTACCATCGGTTTCAAGGCGGAAAGCGTGGCCGGCGGTTCCAGGCTGGATATTGCCATCAGCGGTATGTCCGTCAAGCTGACTTCCGATTCCGTGGACGAAAACGCCATGATCGTGGTGAACACGGATTCCGCCAAGGGCAGCGTCAATGTTGTGGTGGGCATTTCCTTCAGTGCCGTTTGCCTCTACGAGGGCGATGGCGTGGACCTGATCCCCACCACGAAAAAAGCGGTTGCCGTTGGCATCACCGGCATTGCCGGCGGTACCAAGCTGACCTATAACGACGGCAGCAACACCACAGAGTTTAAATACAGCGCGGAAATCACCGCAAAATCCGGCATCCCCACCTATGTGGCGCTGGTGGATGCCACCATCGACACGGCAAACTTCATCAACCGCAGTTACTTTACCATGCCCGGCGGAAATGCCGCTGCCATCACCTTTGGTGATTCCAACAGCGACAGCGTGATCAATGCCCAGGATGCTCTGGCGGCCGTGGATGCCTGGCTCCGCAAGGGTGAGGCCCTCACCGATGACGGAATCCTGATCCTGAACGTCAACGGCGACAGCCGCATCAATACCTTCGATGCACTGGGCATCGTGGAAGCCTTTGTAAACGGCAGCACCTACGCTGTTGTTACCAAGGCTGCGACCATCGCAACCCAGCAGTAAACAGTTTTCCGGTGGGGAGGCCCATCTCCCCACCGTTTTTCAGGGGGAAAGCGGATGAAAAGAAAAATGCACAGTTTCAAACGGGGCGTTTCGCTGCTTCTGCTGCTGAGTCTCTTTGTATGGGAGAGCGCCGCAGCGGTTTATGCCACGGACGGCACAGCACCCGAAGAAACCGGGCCGGAGCCTCTCTCCCTCGTCCTCCATACGGAGGAGTTGCCGGGAATCGTTGGCGAAGTTATGGACACTTTTCTGGAGATCCGGGGCGGGACGCCCCCCTACACTGCCCTTTTCACGGTGGCGGAGGGAGAAACGCTTTACCATCAGGAGGACATCACCTATGAGGCAGACGGTGTTTACACTCTTGGCTTTCTGCCGCCGATGCCCGCTGCCTATAAAGTCTGCGTTGAACTGACGGACAGCATGGGTGCCGTTGTATTGGAAGAGGGCAGCATATCGGCGGCCGAGCCGGAACCCACACCGGAACCTACACCGGAGCCTACACCGGAACCGACTCCGGAACCCGCACCCGAGCCCACACCGGAACCCACGCCGGAACCTACTCCCGAACCCACGCCCGAGCCTACGCCGGAACCCACGCCGGAACCCACGCCGGAACCTACTCCCGAACCCACGCCCGAGCCCACGCCCGAGCCCACGCCGGAACCCACGCCGGAACCTACTCCCGAGCCGACTCCGGAACCCACGCCGGAACCTACTCCCGAACCCACGCTCGAACCTACGCCTGAACCTACACCGGAACCTACGTCCGAAGCCCTCGCTATCTGCTTTGCTGCACCGGCCGCCTATGCGGTCGTCGGGGAAGGGGCCATGGACTTTACACTGGAAATCAACGGAGGGACTGCGCCCTACACCGTTCTCTTCACCGTGACGGTGGGGGAAAACCCGCCTTATCAGGAAAGCGTTACCTATGAAGAAAGCGGCAGCCACAGCCTAAGTTTTACGCCGACGGCTCCCGGCACCCATCTGGCCTCGGTGGAAATAAGCGACAGTCTTGCAAATCGGCTGCAGGAAGAATGCAGCATCCCGGTGGCGGACCGCAGCGCAGAAGATGCCGAAGTCTGGGCAGAGAGCGTCAGCGGCGCGGCGCTGTCCGGAAACTGGGCAGAGGACGTTGTGGCCGTTGCCCGCTCCCAACTGGGTTACTGCGCCAGCAGCAGCAACTTTATCATCGATGAAGACGGCATAACCCGCCGCTATACCCGCTACGGCCATCTGTACGGCTGTCCTTATGCCGACTGGTGTGCCATGTTCGTTTCCTTCTGTCTGAAATATGCCGGCATCCCCGAAACGGCTCTGCCGCAGGAAGCCGGCTGCCAGCATTGGATAAACACACTCAGCGGCATGGGCGTTTTTAGAAGCGAGGACCATACGCCCTCGGCCGGTGATCTTGTTTTCTTCGGCGAAAACGGCCAAAGCAGCCATGTGGGCATCGTCTCCGGCGCAGTGGACGGCATGCTCTGCGCCATTGAGGGAAATCACATGGACTGTGTCAGCGAGTTTTCCTACAGCATGGAGGACGAGCGCATTCTCGGCTATGCCTCCATGGACGCCGTATCCCGCCGTTATAACACTTTCCGCGCCGTGGAGCTCTACGAAGGGGATGGCACCGATCTGATCCCCGCCGGAAAGAAGGCCGTGGCGGTCAGTATCGGCAGCATCCCCGGCGGCAGCCGCCTTATCTACAACGACGGCAGCTATGAAACGGAGTTTCTTTTCAATGCGGCCATCTCCGAAAAAAGCGGCCTCCCCTCCTATGTAGCGCTGGTGGATGCCGCCACGGAAACCGGGCGCTTTGCAAACCGGGATTCCTACACTGTCGGCGACGGCCCGGCCGTGGCCCTTGTCTTTGGCGACTCCAACGGCGACGGCATCGCCAATGCCCAGGAGGCGTTGGCAGCCATCCATGCGTGGCTGCGAAATGGTGAAACGCTCAGCGATGCGGGCATTCTGGCCCTGAATGTCAACGGCGACGGCTGCATCAATGCCTTCGATGCGCTGGGCATTGTGGAGGCCTTTGTGAACGGCAGCCCCTACGGCGTTGTCACAAGGGCCGTGGCCGAAACCGGCTTTTCGTAAAGGGGGATCCTATGAAAGACAAACTAACACGCAAACGTCTGTTCCTTGCAGCAGGTCTTTTGCTTCTGCTGCTCCTCTCGCTGCTGCTAATCCGCTGCGGCAACGGAGGAAAGAACATACCCACTCTCCGTGTGGAAACGCCGCAGAAGCTCTCCCGCTCCCAAACAGAGGCCTTTATACTGGATGTAAGCATTTCCCATCTGGGGGAGGCCCTCTATCCCGCCATGAGCACAAGCATCCGCTTCGATCCCGCCTGTCTGGAATTTCTCGGCGTGGAAGAGGGCAATGTCTTTGTAACGGACGCTGAGACGGGGAAAACTCTGCCCCAGTGGAGCTGCAACCCCGAACAGTGCAACAAAACAGGACTCATCAACGTGATGTATCTGGACCTCACCGGCGGCAGGGCCGCTTTCAGCCAAAACCTTCTGGCGGAGGAGGACAACGTGGTGATGCGCCTTTCCTTCCGGCTGCGGGGAAGCGCCCGCAGCGGCGACGTGTACGATCTTCTGGTGGAGGATGCGGTGTTTGCCGCCTCGGAGGAGAGCCAAAGCCTTGCCATGACCAAAGACACGCTGAAATGTAAAAACGGTAAAATTGTGGTGGGAGACTGAGTATGAAAAGATTTGTTTTGCTGACCCTCTGCTGCCTGCTCCTGTTGACCTTCTGCGGCTGCGGCAGCGCTTACGGAGAGATCGACCTTCAGGAACCGGTAGCCATTCCGGAAGACGGCATCATCCGGGAAAGCATCCTCCGTCAGCTCCGGGAGGAAAATGCCATCGGCACCTTTCAAGGGAGTTCCAACGGTTTTTCCTATGAGTGGACGATTTTCGGCAGCGACATCACGGAGACCCGTGAAATCAACCTGAAAACGGAAATCTCCGTGCTGGAGGACGGCGTTGAGCTGCGCTTTTCTCAGGAGGAGCCCTTCGCTTTCCCAGCGCTCCTCTCCGTGGAATTGCAGGAGGTCTGGGATGCCCAGAGCGCAACGGCTTGGCAGGAAAATAAGGCGGTGTATTCCGTGGCGCTCACCGGCTCCCGGAATACCATTGCCAACCTTTCCGTGGGGGATACGCTGGGAAGTCTCCGGATTGTTCCGGATGCGATGCCGGTGGAAAGCACTCCCGCCCCCACAGCGGAACCGACAAAGCTTGAAAGCTCTTCCGTCAGCGACGGATACCTCTCCGCCGTAACGGACAGCAGTACGCGGGTCTACTCCGACGGGAGGGGCAGCGGGCAGGATCAGTATCTCACCGATCCGGTGCCGGCGGGCAAGCCCATGCCGGTGGAGCCGGAAAACCAGCAGGTCAACACCGCCTCCAGCTATACCTGCACCTTCTCCATCGAGTGCTCCACCATACTCAACAATCTCAGCCAACTGGACCCCGCCAAGCTGGAGATGGTGCCCTCCGGCGGCACCATTCTCGTCCCCACCACCGTCACCTTCTACGAGGGCGAGTCCGTATTCGATGTGCTGCAGCGGCTCTGTCAGGAAAAGGGCATCCACATGGAGGCCTCCTGGACACCCATTTACAACAGCGCCTACATTGAGGGCATACATAATCTCTACGAATTCGACTGCGGCAGTCTTTCCGGCTGGATGTACCGGGTCAATGGCTGGTATCCCAATTACGGCTGTTCCCGTTATCAGTTGGCTGACGGCGATGTGGTGGAATGGCGTTATACCTGCGATCTGGGCAACGACGTCGGTGGGAGGAATCTTTTCTGACTATGGCTGACAGATTTTCCGCCTACCACCCGCTGGTGAACTTTCTGTATTTCGCTCTTGTGATCGGCTTTTCCATGGCGCTGAGCCACCCACTGGCACAGCTCATCTCCCTTGGCTGCGCCTGTCTCTATGCCGTGCAGATTGATGGGAAAAAGGCCGTTTTGTTCACGCTCCGCTGGTGTCTGCCCATGATGCTGCTGACTGCCTTTCTGAATCCCGCCTTCAGCCACGAGGGTGTGACCATCCTGCTGTATTTCCCCACGGGAAATCCCCTGACGCTGGAGAGCATCCTCTACGGTCTCTCCGCCGGCGTGATGCTGGCCACGGTGATGCTGTGGTTTCTGAATTTCAACCGGGTTATCACCTCCGATAAGTTCATCTATCTCTTTGGCCGCATTATACCCGCCATGTCGCTGGTGCTGAGCATGACACTGCGCTTCATTCCCAAATTCAAAGCGCAGATGGCCAGCGTGACGGATGCCCAGCGGTGCATCGGCCGGGATGTGTCGAAGGGCTCCCTCTGGCATCGGACGAAAATCGCCGTCACGGTACTCTCCATCATGATCACCTGGTCGCTGGAGAATGCCATCGAGACGGCAGACAGCATGAAAAGCCGGGGCTACGGTCTCAAGGGGCGCAGCGCCTTTTCCATCTACCGTTTTGAAGAGCGGGACAGGGCGGCTCTCCTTTTTCTGGGTTTCTGCGCTTTTTATCTCCTGTCCGGTGTGCTAATATCGGCCTTTGGTTTTCGCTACTTTCCCAGCCTTCGCTGCGCGCCCATAAACGCCTTCACCCTTTCTTTTCAGCTTGTATACTGGATGCTGTGTATCATGCCCGTGGTGCTGAACGCAGCGGAGGAGCGAACATGGAAAGCTATTCATTCAAACATGTAAACTTTACATACCCGGAGGGGGAACGGAAAGCACTGTGCGACATCTCTTTCCGTGTCCGTCAGGGGGAGTTTCTGATCCTCTGCGGCCCCTCCGGCTGCGGCAAGTCCACGCTGCTGCGGCATCTCAAATCCTGCCTGACGCCTCACGGCCATTTTTCCGGAGAGATCCGTTACCGGGGCACGCCGCTTGCAGAGCTCCCCCACCGGCAGCAGGCGCAGGAGATCGGCTTTGTTCTGCAATCCCCGGAAAATCAGGTGGTGACCGACAAGGTGTGGCACGAGCTTGCCTTCGGGCTGGAAAGTCTTGGTTACGACACACCCACCATTCGCCGCCGGGTGGCCGAGATTGCGGCCTTCTTCGGCATCGAAAACTGGTTCTATAAGGACGTGACGGAGCTTTCCGGCGGGCAGAAGCAGCTATTGAGTCTGGCCTCCGTCATGGCCATGCAGCCCGGCGTGCTGGTGCTGGACGAGCCAACCGCCCAGCTGGACCCCATCGCCGCGGCGGACTTTCTCGCCCTGCTGGGAAAAATCAACCGGGAGCTGGGCACCACCGTCATCCTCACGGAGCACCGGCTGGAAGAGGCCTTCCCCTTTGCAAGCCGGGTCATCGTGATGAACGAGGGAGCGATCCTCTGCGATGACAAACCCGAAAATGTCGGGCTTCAGCTGAAAAACCGGGGCAGCGGCATGTTTCTGGCCATGCCCACGGCCATGCGCGTCTGGGCCGCAGTGGAGACCCCCCTCGCCTGTCCCATGACCGTGCGGGATGGAAGCCATTTTCTGAGTCTGCTTGCCGGGGAACGGCCGTTGCTCCCTCTTACGGAAAAAGCTCCCCGCACCTACCCGGACGGGGAAACACTCCGCTGTGAAAATCTCTGGTTCCGATATGAAAAAGACAGCGGCGATGTGGTAAAGGGCTTCACCCTCTCCCTCCGAAAGGGTGAGTTTTACGCCCTTTTGGGCGGCAACGGTGCCGGGAAGTCCACCACGCTGAAGGTGATTTCCGGCCTTCGTTCTGCCTATCGAGGGGAAGTACATATTCAGGGGAAGCTGGGCCACCTGCCGCAGAATCCCCAGACTCTCTTTGTAAAACGAACCGTCCGTGAGGATCTGTACGAGGTGTTCCGGGGCGGGAGCATCCCCAAAGAAAAGCAGGACGCGGAGGTGGCGCGCATCACGGAGCTTTGCGGTCTGCGGGATTTTCTGGATCGCCACCCCTATGACATTTCCGGCGGGGAACAGCAGCGCAGCGCTCTGGCCAAGGTGCTGCTGACTGCCCCGGAGGTTTTACTGCTGGACGAGCCCACTAAGGGTTTTGATGCCGAGTTCAAGGCGACCTTTGCGCTGATTCTCCGCCGCCTTCTGGCGCAGGGCGTAAGCATCCTGATGGTGAGCCACGATGTGCCCTTCTGCGCCGAATATGCCCATCGCTGCGGCCTCTTCTTTGACGGCAGCATCGTGGCAGAGGGTACACCCCGGGAATTTTTCTCCGGGAACAGTTTTTATACCACCCCCGCCAACCGTATGGCACGGCATCTGCTGCCTCAGGCGGTAACGGTGGCGGATATCATCGGCTGCTGCGGCGGTGAGCTGCCACCGGAGCCGGAAATTCCGGCAGAACGCCCACTCCCTCCGCCAAAGGAAAGCGCCGTCAACTTTAAGCCCAAGCCTCTGCCCTTGTGGAGAAAAGCCCTTGCCGCAGCGTCCTTGGCGCTGGCGCTGCTGGTATTCTTCTATGCCACCGGCATCACGGACCTTTCTGCCCTCATCGATGCAAACGGCATCAGCGCCGCAGGGGAGCTGCAGCTTCGTTTGTACCTTGTGCTGATGGCAGCGCTGGCCGTGTTCATTGCGGCCATCGGCCGCCGAAGCGCAGCACCGACCCTGCAGCAGACACCCCGCAGACAGCGAAAACTCCATAAGCGCACCGTAACAGCGGCGGTGCTGATCGTGCTGTGCATCCCGCTGACCATTTTTGCCGGGGTCATGTATCTGGGCAATCAGCATTACAGCATCACGGCCATACTGGTGCTGCTCGAATGTATGCTTCCCTTCTTTCTGGTGTTTGAAGGCCGCAGGCCCAGGGCAAGGGAGCTGGTGACCATTGCGGTGCTCTGTGCCATCGGCGTGGCCGGTCGCTCGGCCTTTTTTATGCTGCCGCAGTTCAAGCCCGTGCTGGCGCTGGTCATCATCGCCGGGGTCTCGCTGGGCGGTGAGACCGGCTTTCTCGTGGGTGCGGTCACCATGCTCGCCTCCAATGTTCTCTTTTCGCAGGGGCCATGGACACCCTGGCAGATGTTCGCCATGGGCATCATCGGTTTTCTGGCCGGCATTTTGTTCCGCAAAGGCCTCCTTCGCCGCAGCCGGGGCAGCCTCGCAGCCTTCGGCGCCTTTGCCGCGGTGGTCATCTACGGCGGCATTATGAATCCCGCCTCCGCCCTGATGTACAGCGCACAAAGTCTGAATGCGGAAATACTTCTTGCCTATTATGTAAGCGGCCTTCCCATGGACCTGATCCATGCAGCGGCCACCGTGATCTTCCTCCTCCTTGCGGCCGAGCCCATGCTGGAAAAACTGGACCGGATCAAGGTGAAATACGGTTTGGTGGAATGAGCCTCGCTGCTGTTGGGACTTGAAAAGCACCACTCTTTGCGCTACAATATATTTAATATGCACTTGTGAATTCAAAGAGAGGTAATGATATATGAAACTTGGTATCGGCGCACCTGAGCCGGTTTCATATCTCCACGAGGCTCCATAAATGCCCACAAAACCACCCGGGGCAAGGAATCCCGGTGCTTCCCGGAGCATATATCTCCATGCTTCTCCATGCAGTTCCCCGCCAAATTGGTGTAAAATTGGTGTAGACACCAAAAGAGACCACGCAACAACGACAAACTCCCCCCGATGCCGCAACGGCACTCGGAGGGAGTTTTTTCTGTCAGTCACAGGATAAACACCTTTCAAGAGGAGAGCTTTTTTGATAGCTATCCTGTCAGGCTTAAAAATGGTAATTGAGCACAAGTTTAATAAGTTCACAAATCTTGTTAAACTCATTTTTCAAAACATCACTTTAAGCCGCATGTTAAAAAATGAGTTGAACTTTTGGGGCCCTTAAAGTTCAACTCATTTTTATTTGTCCGATTTCAAGAAAAGCAAATCTCTTCAAGCTCATCAAATGGCAACCGAGACTTCCCAATTATTACGTCGAAATCCAACGCCCTTATCAATGGATCAGCTCTAACTCCCTCATGATACGCAATTCCTTGCCCTTTAAGGCGAAATAGCTTTTTCATTTTCCTCTTACCCTTACTACCCGAGGGAATCGGACACGGTTCCATTTCCAAAAACTTAAACACACTGTCACTATCAAGAAGCATCGTGTCTTCGATGTCGGCATTAGCCGCCATATCCAGTATTCGGGTAGTTTTCTTCTTGCTTAGAGTTTTTCTAAGTATTTCCCAGTCTCCCTCATGGAATTTCGAAAAGTCTTCTTTGTAATCGTCTGTGTCATAACAAAGAATCACGTTCCAATTCAGCTTTTTATTTTTTGCGTAACACTTAGACGTAAACCATGCGCCAGAATTTGTAAGCTGAGATATTGTTCCTACTACATTCATCTTTATCAACACGCGTGAAGATTGACTTTCAAGCACAAAGTATATCTCGCCGCTTTCTATATCCACCTGTTTGGCAAGTATATATCCCTCATGCTTCTGGCACAAGTGTTCTAGAAGATTGATGTAGAAAGCCTTTTCTGTGTCCCCCTCAAAAATGAATGCCACACCTTTAGAATAAGCACTTTCCATACTTATGCCTCCAGATAGAAGGACAGGGTTTCAGCTGCATCCGAGTCACCGGACATGAGTTCAAATAGATATTCGCCTACAGACATTGCAAGATCGCGCGCGTTGTTAACAAGCATTTTCACCTTGCCCGTCTTTACCTTTTTAAACACTGCTGTACCATCATCTGTTGGCATGCCGACATAGATATTATCAGACTTAAAATACTGCACTAAATACGGAGAGTGACTCGAAATTATTATACTTGTTTCTTCTAGCGCTTCTCCAAGAATCTCAAGCAGATTTTTCAACAACCGAGGATGAATGCTTGTTTCAAGTTCCTCTACCCCCACAAGAGAAATATTACCAGAACTTGCAATAAAGATGTTAGCAAGTAGCCAGAAAATGCGCTTCGTTCCAGTAGACATCATGGACATGTCAATGGACTGGTTCAAATCTTTATGGGTGATAAGCACTCTGTACAGTTCATCTCTTATTTTGAATGGGATTGAATCTTTCTCAGCGTCTATGTCTTCAGAAAACGCTTCATTAGGCGCTGCCGAAAAAATTTTTATACTGTGGGAGTCCTTCCTCAGCTCATATGGCAAAACAGAAACCTCATCAAACTCCGGAAACAAAGTATAGACCGCTTCAAGAAACAGGTCATATTTTTCCGGAAACTTCATTTTTAACTTATACAACGCACGAGGTACATCTCTGTCATCAAATGAAATTTCGCTATCTCCTTTGCCTCCCACATACTCAATTGGTTCTGGAAGAAATCTGTCCTTCAAATCCAAAGATGAACAGACATGATAATCTATCGCTTTTATTGCTCGTATAACCGAATGGATATCAATATCGTCAATAGCAAGCAATACATCGATAGCAAGCTGACTGCTATCAAGGTTAATTTTTCTATAAGAGGGTGTCGACTTGTCTTTGCGATATTTTCCCTCCTTGCGTTTCAAATAAGAAGTATAACGAACACTTTCGGACGCTCTTGCCTCTATCCATTCATCTGTTATTTTTTGGCCAGAACCGTCATCTTTATACCACTGGAATTTGTATCCGTATTTAACATATCGGTATTCATTTAAACTATCATCTTCAAACTCTATCTCAAACACAAACTCAGTATTTGCAATGGCCTTGTTAATAGGAATACCGCGAACATAGCGCATCATAGAATTTCGCTGTTTAACACTACAAGATAAAAAATCTGTTCCGAAATTAATGGCCTCCAAAAGATTTGACTTGCCATAGTTATTGGGAGAAACAATGGCTGTAATTCCATTTAGAGACAACTTGGTTTCTGTAAGATTCTTAAAGCCTCCAACGGTAACACTTTTGATTTTCAAAGCACATACCTCCTATCACGACTTCCTATATGATTTTAAGATAAACTAAAATCATTATCTTGTCAATAAAATCGGCTCGATTATTGTTGTTTTCAGAAATGAGTTTAACTATTTTATTATATTTCTATTCAGTAGATAACTTTCGGTTTAGCTAGTATCCCCTTGAAAATTCAATACAAACTTTGCACGGATCTTATCGTTTCTGATCTAAGCAGTAGACAATTTGAATAGACACAGAAATCCCCGAGACCCTTCCCTTAACGGAGGGCCCGGGGATTTTGCTGTCAGTCACAAGATAAACGACCCTTAGAAAAGCAAGAAAATAACGGGTGCTATCTTGGTTTTAAGTGCCCCCCTCGGTGCTACTTTGCTTGTTTCCCTATAGAGGCCGCAAAACGTCACCGCTTACTTTTCGTTGTCCCGCTCCATGGTTTCCGCAATGGCACGGCCAATGAAGCCATTAACGCTCTCGCCCATCTTTTCGGCGTGGGCTTTTATGGTGTCCTTGCTTCCCTTCGGAAGTGCCACGGACAGTCGGTCGAGGTTAGCGGCATCCCATCTTCGGTTTCCCTCTTTGCGGGCTTCGGTATATTTCTGCATGGTCGTTCCCTCCCTATAATAATATAAGCGTATCATACCACCGAGTCAAACACTTAACAAGTGAACATTTTGCACAAATCTTCACTTAATAATTCGTACATTCTCCCGAGTTGACTTCACTTAATAAGTGCATTATACTATACCCACAGAACACGGGGATCACCCCGAACAACTAAGGAGGAACACACATGAGCACCAATGAACTGAGCAGCAAGATCGAGGCCCTGAGAGAGTGGGAGAACGTCATCGCAGAGGCACAGGCCGAGGCCGAAGCCATCCGTGACTCGCTGAAGGCCGAAATGACGCAGCGTGACGTGGAGGAGTTGGAGGCAGGGCAGTATATCATCCGTTGGACTTCCGTCCTCTCTCAGCGCTTTGATACCACCGCCTTTAAGAAGGTCATGCCCGAGGTCTATAAGGCCTACACCAAGCAGGTTACTTCCCGCCGCTTTTCCATCGCATAAGAAAAGCCCCTTGCGTGAACACCGACCAAAGCACACACGCAAGAGACTTCCACCCCAATCCCACAGGAGGGGGCAAGACCATTATACCTTGTCCTTTCCCCAATTACAAGAGAGGAGAACCCATGAAAGAACTCACAAGCTATAACCGTGTGGCCGGTTACCTCAACAAGCTCTTTGATTTGCTGAACGAGGAATTTTTTGAATCTGAACTTTCAAGACCCACCATCACCATCCAGTCAACGCCCCGTGCCTATGGCCATTTCTCCCTGCGGGACGATGCCTGGGTATCCAAGCTCGGCGGCACTCACGAAATCAACATTGGTGCGGGGACTCTTGCCCGTCCCATCGAAGACGTGGCCGCAACGCTGCTGCATGAGATGGTGCACTACTACAACTACGTCAGCGGCATCAAGGACACCTCCCGTGGCTACACCTATCACAACCGCCGATTTAAGGAAGCTGCCGAGGCCAGAGGCTTATTAGTCAGCCACAGCGATACCTACGGCTGGTCACATACCGAGCCGGGAGAGGCGCTTCTGGACTTCGTACTGGCCAATGGGCTGACGGATATCCTTATCAACCGCAACGAAGCTATGGGCTTTCGGATCACCGGCACGGGAACGCATAGCGGCAGCGGAGGCAGCTACACACCCAAGACCTCCAGTACCCGCAAATATCTCTGTCCCTGCTGCGGTATGAGCGTGAGAGCCACCAAGGTGGTACGGGTGCAGTGCATGGACTGTGACGAGCCCCTTGTGCTGGCTTGCTGAGAGGAGGGGAGAGCATGTACATACTGAATGACCTATGGTACGGGAATGTACCCTTTTCGGAACGGGGGCTGCGTTGTGGCAGCCCCGGCCATAAAGCCCTCCATGAAGCCACCGAGGCCGAGAGCAATTTGCTGAAGCTCCTGAACGAGGAGCAGAAGGAGCTTTTGAAAGTCTACGACGATGCCTATTCCAAGATGCTGGGCGTCTGCGAGTGCGAGAGCTTTTCCATTGGCTTTCGTGTGGGGGTGCGGCTCATGCTGGATGCCCTCAACGACAAAGACCCCGAACTTGTCCCGCTCCGCTACTGAGTTCGTTTAATCTACCTAATACGAACAGAAAAACACTGAGAACACAATGAAAACGGGCGGCAAGCTCTGAGATACGAACTTGACCGCCCCTTTTAACGAACCGGAGGCCATATGAACAAGAAAACCAAGGCGCTCACCACGGAGCAGTATAAAGAGATAATCCAGACCATGCGGGATGGATTTTGCGGATGCCGACCCAATGAGCGTATAGCAACGGCCCTTGTGTTGGAGGGGAATCTGGGCTTGCGCATCAGCGACATTGTGAAGCTGCGGCCCTGTGACATCGTGAGGGACGGGGAGAGGTATCGGCTTGAAATCACCGAGCAGAAAACCGGCAAGAGCCGTGTGTTTACTGTCCCGCTCGTTATCCAGCAGTATATTGAGAACTACTGTCTGCGCCACGGCATCCAGAGGACAGAGCGCATCTTCCCGCTCACCGAGAGAGCCATACAGAAGCAGCTGGCCATCGTCTGCGACTACCTTGGCTATGAGGGCATTAGCACCCATAGTTTTCGCAAGTGGTACGCTACCGAGATTTACAAGAGCAGCGGCTACGACATAGCCCTTGTCCAGAGACTTTTGCAGCACAGCAGCGCAGCAACGACCCAGCGCTATATCGGCATGGAACCGGAACGGATCGAGAGGGCGATTGAGGGCCATGCGAGGTTGATGTGAGTTGAAGTGTAGCTTTCAATCGAAGGAACCCTCCATCGTGGCATATTTCGTTTGTTATCTATATTTTCGTATTTTATTTCATAAAGAAAGGTATCGCTTTCATTAAGAAAGTTGCGCTGTTGACAAGCTATTTTTATATTGCTAAAATTTAGTTATAAGCCGGGGCAAGCATGCGGCCCCGGCAGAAAGAAGAGGTGCGAAATGAAGCTCAACGGTCTGGACGAAACAGACAACAAGATCGTCAGCCTCCTGATGAAGAACGCCCGAATGTCCTACTCGGATATAGGCGAAGAAGTAGGTTTGACCCGTGTCGCCGTAAAAAATCGGGTTCGTTCATTGGAGGAAAAAGGCGTAATTAAGGGCTATCACGCCCAGATTGACCCCCTCGTCCTGCCGGAAATGCAGACTTTCGTTGTCTTCGTAC
>SVLG01000096.1 GCA_015068055.1 Oscillospiraceae bacterium
GCGGAAGAGAATGTTGTTGAGGTAAGGAGCCCGGGCACCCAGATCCAGCAGCCGCCCGGCGGCATGGAAGGTTTCGGCGTTGATGTTGGCATAGACAAAGCAGCCGGTGTCCGTGGAGACGGCCATATAGAGGAGATTGGCCTCCTCCGGCGTGATGCCGCCCAGCTCCTCCAGCACGGCGAGGATCAGCTCACCGCAGGAAGAGCGATGGGGCCAGGTGATGCGCCGTCTGGCATAGCCGCCGCCGTTGGGGTGGTGGTCAAAGGCCAGATCCACGTCTCCCGTAAAGCCCCGTGGAAACATCCGGGCGTCGGCCAGATCCACGGAGATCACGGTTTCATAGGCGTAATCCGCTGCCGCCCAGTATTCTTCCACAAAGGGGAGATACTTATCGGTGGTCTCGGTGTTTTTATACAGCCATGCGGTTTTGCCGATGCGGCGCAGAGCATGGCAAAGGGCGGCGGCACTGCCAAGAGTGTCGCCGTCCGGTCGGATATGGGTGAGAATCAGGAAACGGTCGCGCTCACGGAGAAAGTCAACGCTTTCGCGCAGGGTGATTTCGCTCACTCGCCATCCTCCTCTTCACGGGGAGGCTTAACCTCGCTGAGGAGGCGGCTGATATGGGCGCCCTGCTCGATGGAGTGATCCAGTTCAAAGATCAGCTCCGGTGTGTAGCGCAGGGAGAGGGAGGAGCCCAGTTCGTGGCGCAGCCAGCCGCTGCAGGACTTGAGCCCCTTCTTCAGTTCCTTTTCGTTTACTTCGCCCAGCACGCTGAGGTAGACCTTGCAGTAGCGAAGGTCTCCGGTGGTGTCGCAGCGGACGATGCTCATGAGATCGCCCTGACGGACGCGGGGGTCCTTCACCTGCCGCAGAAGGCCGGCGAGCGTGAACTGGATGTCATCGTTGATGCGCTGGATATGATTGTTGGCCATCAGTTCCTGATCTCCTCCATGACGAAGCACTCGATGATGTCGCCTTCCTTAATGTCGTTGAACTTCTCCAGCTGCATACCACACTCGTAACCGGTGGCCACTTCCTTGACGTCGTCCTTGAAACGGCGCAGGGAGGCCAGCTCACCTTCGTGGATGACGATGTTGTCGCGGTTGACACGAACCTGACAGTTGCGCTGGATTTTGCCGTCCAGTACGTAGCAGCCGCAGATGGTACCCAGCTTGGAAACATGGAAGGTCTGGCGGACTTCGGCGTGGCCGATGATGGCCTCGCGGAACTTGGGAGCCAGCATACCCTTGAGAGCGGCAGTAACGTCGTTGATGCAGTCGTAGATGACGCGGTACATACGCAGCTCCACGTTAGCGCGGACGGCGCTGTCCCGGGCGGCGTTGTCGGGGCGGACATTGAAGCCCACGATGACGGCACCAGAGGTGGAGGCCAGCATGACGTCGCTCTCGGTGATGGCGCCGACACCGGCGTGAATGACCCGGACCTGCACTTCGCCGTTGGAGAGCTTTTCGAGGCTGGTTTTGACCGCCTCAGCGCTGCCCTGCACGTCCGCCTTGACGATAATGTTAAAGGTCTTCATCTCGCCCTCCTGAATGCGGGCGAAGAGGTCTTCCAGACTGACCTTTTTGGCGGCGGCATTGATGGCGGCGGTGCGCTGCTGCTCAAGACGTTCCTCGGCCAGCGTACGGGCCATACGCTCGTCGCTGACGCAGTTGAAGATGTCACCGGCGGCGGGGACGTCGGACATGCCGGCGATCTCCACGGGCACGGAGGGGCCGGCCTCGGTGATGCGCTCGCCCTTGTCGTTGGTCATGGTACGAACACGGCCCACGCAAGTACCGGCGATGATGATATCGCCCTGATGGAGAGTACCGTTCTGCACAAGAACGGTCATGATGGGGCCGCGGCCCTTATCAAGACGGGCCTCGATAACGGTGCCGCGGGCGGCACGGTTGGGGTTGGCCTTCAGCTCCATGATCTCGGCCTGCAGGACGAGGTTTTCAAGAAGGGAGTCGATGCCCATACCGGTCTTGGCGCTGATGGGGCAGACGATGGTATCACCGCCCCAGGCTTCGGGAACCAGATCATACTTGGTGAGGTCCTGCATGACGCGGTCGGCGCTGACACCGGGGATATCCATCTTGTTTACAGCAACCACGATGGGAGTTTTGGCGGCCTTGGCGTGGTTGATGGACTCAATGGTCTGGGGCATGATGCCGTCGTTGGCGGCAACCATGAGGATGGCGATGTCGGTGACCATGGCGCCGCGGGCGCGCATGGTGGTGAAAGCCTCGTGACCCGGGGTATCCAGGAAGGTAACGGGGCTGCCGTTGATCTCCGTGGTGTAGGCGCCGATGGCCTGGGTGATGCCGCCGGCCTCGCCGCTGGCTACGGAAGCGTTGCGGATATAGTCCAGCAGGCTGGTCTTGCCATGGTCGACGTGGCCCATGACCACCACAACGGGGGCGCGGGGTTCCAGCTCGTCTTCTCTGTCCTCGTGGTCGTCGATAAGACGCTCCTCCACGGTGACGACCACTTCCTTTTCCACCTTGCAGCCCAGTTCCATGGCGGCGAGAGCTGCCGTGTCGTAGTCGATGACATCGGAGATGGAGGCCATAACGCCCAGACGCATAAGCTGCTTGATGACTTCAACGGCGGTTTTCTTCATGCGGGAAGCCAGCTCACCCACGCTGATCTCTTCGGGGATCTCAACGGTGAGGGGCTTTGCCTTAGCCTTTTCAAGGAGCTTGCGCTGTTCACGCTCACGCTCTTCCTGACGGCGTTTGGCGCTGGAAAACTGCTGCTGGTTGCGCTGCTTGGCCTTGCTCTGGACCTTCTCTTTGCCCCGCTGCATATTCTGAGCGCGCTCGCCGGCGATGCGGTCGAACTTTTCGTCGTACTTGGAGAGGTTGGTGTTGGTGGAGCCGCGGGTATCAATGACGCGCTTTTCCACCACGGGCTTGGGAGCCGCAGGTGCGGCGGGAGCGGCCGGCTTCTGGGGCTGGGCCTGCTGGGCGGGAGCGGCGGGCTTTGCGGCGGCCTTGGGCGCGGCCTTGCCGGGCTGCTGAGGGGCAGCCTTTGCAGCAGGAGCGGCGGCCTTGGGTGCCTCCTTCTTGGGCTCGGGTACAGCAAAGACCTCGGCGATGCTATCCATCTGATTGGACTGGGTGAGCACCTCAAAAATTACGTCCAGCTCATTCTGCTCCAGAACCTGCATATGGTTCTTGGGCGCGCTGAAGTATTTGGTGTAGATCTCACTGATCTGCTTGGAGGTCATGCCAAAGTCCTTGGCCACCTCGTGGATCCTGTATTTGAAGTCAACTGCCATTCGTTTGTCCTCCCTTGTCGTTGGGTTTGTGCTTGCGCGGAGCGGCCTTGCGCCGCGCCGCTTTATCGCGCCGCGACTCCAGAAGCGCCGCGGGTTCTTTCCAGGTTTCGTCTTCGTCTGCCAGAGCGGCGGCAAATTCCGCCGCCAGACCCAGGTCGGTGAAGCAGAGCATACTGCATCCGGCCTTGCCCAAAAGGGCGGAAAGCTCCGCCTTGGTCCAGGGAAGCCGGCCAAAGAGGGCACGGCGTCCGTTCAAAAAGCCCTGAGCGCGTTTGGCTGCGTTGTCGGAGGCGTCCGAGGCCAAAAGCAGGAGCTTTCCCTTCCCGGCGGACATGGTCTCCCCGCAGAGAAACTCGCCTACGCTGAGACTGCCGGCCTTTCGCGCCAGCGTCAGATAGCGGAGAGCCTTATCCATCGCCGTCCTCCATCTGCTGCTGCAGACGGAGATAGACCTCCTCGGGGATGGCCGTTTCCAGACTGCGCTCCAGCGCCCGGCTCTTCACCGCCCGGCGGAGGCAATCGGCGCTGCGGCAGATGTAGGCACCCCGGCCCGAGGCCTTGCCACGGAAATCCAGCGATACCGTGCCGTCGGGGGCACGTACCACTCTCAGCAGCTCGTTTTTAGCTTTTTGTTCCCGACAGCCCATACACTGCCGGATAGGGATCTTTTTGGGCAAGTGTCTATCCTCCCTGAACGAAAGCGGGTCTTACTCGACGGCAGACTCCGGTTTGATGTCGATTTTGTAGCCGGTGAGTTTGGCGGCCAGACGGGCGTTCTGACCCTCCTTGCCGATGGCCAGAGACAGCTGGCTGTCGGGCACGATGACCCGGGCGCTGCGGCCTTCGTCCAGAAGCTCCACGCTTACCACCTCGGCGGGGGAAAGGGCAGAGGCGATGTAGAGCGTGGGATCCTCGCTGTACTTGATGATGTCGATCTTCTCACCGCCCAACTCGCCTACAATGCTGGCCACACGGCCACCCTTGGGGCCAACACAGGCGCCGATGGGATCGATCTCGGCATCGGCGGACCAGACGGCCATCTTGGTGCGGCTGCCGGCTTCGCGGGCGATGGAGCGGATCTCCACGGTGCCGTCGAAGATCTCGGGCACTTCCAGTTCGAAGAGACGCTTCACAAGACCGGGGTGGGTCCGGGAGATGAGGACCTGAGGGCCGCGGGTGGACTTGCGGACTTCCACCACATAGACCTTGATGCGGTCGCCCTCCGTGAGCATCTCGCCCTTGATGCGCTCCGTGGGAGAGAGCATGGCCTCGGTGTACTCGGAGTTGGAGCTGATCTTGATGGAGACGGCGCCGGTGCGCGGCTCGATGCGGGAGACGATACCGGTGAGGATCTCATGCTCCTTGCTGGTGAACTCGTCGTAGATCATGCCCCGCTCGGAGCATGAGA
>SVLG01000013.1 GCA_015068055.1 Oscillospiraceae bacterium
CTGGGAGAGTTTATCTCCGCCTGTACCGATAATCCCACGGTGGCTTTGATACTGACGCTCCTGACCATGCTTCTATGTTATTTTCTCGGCGGGCTGGTCACGCTCGTTGGCGATGGCAATGCGGTAACGGCTGCACTCGGCGGATTGATGGAGGCTCTGAGCCTCTTTTCCCGTCAGACCAGCTTCCGTGCCGGCCTCTTTGATCTGGGCGCTGTGGCGTATTACATGGCATTCACGGCAATCTTCCTGCAAATGGCTGTGCTCGCTATGGAGAAACGGAGGTGGAGCTGATGAGAAAACAGAGAAAGGGGCTTGTCCGCTCTGCTTTGCTGATTGCTCTTGTCATTGGGCTTACACTGCTTGTGGCGGCGCTGCCCGGGCGTTTTACTGCCTTTGATATGACGGATCAGGGCTACTACACCCTCTCTGCGGAGAGCGAGGAACTGCTGCGCGGACTGGATAAGGACGTGGAAATCGTGCTTCTTGCTGTGGAGGGCAGCGAGGATGTAACGCTGCTGGGCCTCCTTGACCGATATGCGGATCTGAGCCGGCACGTTTCCCTGATCACGGTTGATCCCGCAGCGGAACCGGAGGCAGCGGCGGCTTATGCCCCCTCCCTTCGCTACGGCAACAGCATTGCCGTGGTTTCCGGGGAGCGCAGCTACTTCATTGACTATACGGAGCTTTATGTCAGCGATTACAGCGCCTATTACAGCAGCGGTGATACGGCCGACATTGTAAACAGCTTCCATGCCGAGCGGGCCATCACCGCAGCCGTCGATTATGTGACAAATGACGCGCTGCCGAAACTGTACTGCCTTTCCGGTCACGAGGAGCTGAGTCTCAACGAGAGCGTAAAAAAGCGCATCGCTGAGGCCGGGATACAGCTGGAGACGCTGGAATTGGGCGACGGTGTGGAAATCCCGGCAGACTGCAGTTGTATTCTTATAAACGCCCCATCCTATGACATCAGCCCTTCCGAGCGGGAAAAGATTTCCGCTTATCTTGTCTCGGGCGGAAATATGCTGCTTCTCACCGCGTACAGTGAGGAAACGCTGCCGGAACTGGCAGCGCTCATGGAAGGTTACGGCTGTTCTCTTGAAGAAGGGCTGGTGGTGGAGCAGGACCGAGATCACTACGTCTATGGCTACTACGACTGCATCCTGCCGGATATCGGAGACCATGAGGTAACGGCTTCGCTTCTGGCCACCGACGCCTATGTGATCATTCCGGGAGCACAGGGAATTGTCCGTCGGGAGCTGCCGAATGTGCTTGTTACACCTCTGCTGGAAAGCTCGCCTGCGGCCTATTCCACCACCGATCTCAGCAGTGTTGGTAAGAAAGATGGGGATCGCTCCGGTCCCTTTACGCTGGCAGCTGCCATTGAAAGCGGCGGGAGCCGCTTGCTGTGGTATGCCACCGGCTTTCTGCTGAACGAAACCTACACACAAAACTTTGGCGGGGCCAACGAGGAACTCTTTCTGGAAAGTGTCTGCTGGCTTTGCGGCAGCGCCGGATTGACGGAGGCACCGGGAAAAGTCATTAATACCGGGACACTGCAGCCCGGAACAGAGGCCACGCTCCTGACGGGAGCCCTCTTTTGTCTCGTAATTCCACTTGTCTTTGCTGTATGCGGAGGCATTATATTGCTTCGCCGCCGGCGCGGCGCATGAACGAAACATCCCCCGTTTTCACTTGGTGAAAACGGGGGATGTTTTGCGCTTAGAAGTCCATGTGCTTGAGACTTTCGGTAAGATACTCCTCGGTACTGCCGAAAGCAGGAACAAAGGCCTCCTTGACAGCGATGGCTTCCTTTGCGCCGTCATAGAGAAGATCAATCACGGTGGCAGCCGCCAGCTTGGCGGGGACGACATAGGCGGCGTAGGGATCCACCACGTCAAAGTTGGTGGCATGGGGCGTGCCCGTGGCTCCGCCAAAATAGGGATGCAGCAGGGGGATCAGCGACGCCACGTCGCCGCAGTCCGTGGAAGAACCGCGATGATCGCCGAAGGCATTGTTGGTTTTATCTTCGCCAAGGAGTTCTCTGGCGTTGGCAAAGTAGAGCTCACCGAGAGTGCGGTTTTGATGGCAGGGGAGGTACATACCGGCATCGTGTATTTCGACCGTTGCCCCGATAACATCCGCACCTGCCCGCAGGGCGCTGTCGACGCGGCGGTTGACATCCAGCAGGGTTTCCACCCGCGCTGCACGGATGCCCATCTCGATCGTTACATTATCGGGTACGATGTTGGGACTGGCTCCGCCGTTGGTGATGATATAGTGGACGCGGACATGGTCCTCGTCCTTGAAGCTTTCACGCATGGCATTGATGTTGTTCATGGCGCAAAGGGCTGCTTCTAGAGCGTTGATACCTCGCTCAGGTGCCAGACCCGCATGAGCGCTTTTGCCAAGAAAGCGGATACTCTTGTTAATGAGGCCGTTCCAGCTGTGTCCGGCCCAGCTGTTCACTGTCATGGAGTTATCCATGATATGACTGCAGATTACCATGTCAATGCCCTCAAACTCACCGAGCTTGATGAGCTCCTGCTTGCCGCTGGTAAAGGTGAGCTTGCCTTCCTTGACCATGTTTCTGCGTTCTTCGATCTCAACGATCTCCTCGGCGGGGACGCCGATAAAGGTGAGGTCGCCGTCCAGCTCACTCATCAGACCGGTGCGCACAAGACCCATTGCAACGCCCAGGAAGGTGGTCAGCTGAGCGTGGTGACCACAGCCGTGGAAAGCACCGGTCTCGGGGTCACATTTCGGATGGGTGGGCATCACAAGGGCATCCAGTTCGCCCATCAGGGCAACGTTGACGGCGCTGCTCCGCCCCCTGGCTGTGGCCTTCACACCGGTAAGCGCGATTTTATCGCGGACAGAAAGTCCGCACTTTTCAAGGATTTCCTTGACGTATGCGGCCGTTTTCACTTCCTTAAAACCGGTTTCCGGCATGGCATAAAGCCGTTCGCCGACTTCGATCAGTTCGTCGCGGGACTCTTCAATAGCCTGAAGAACCTTTTCCTTGAGAGTTTTTTTATCCATGGCGCACCTCGAAATAAATTTAAAACAGGTCAGTATTTCCTAAAAGAGTTATGACCGCCGCCCCAGAGACTGAGGCGGTGGCCATAAGCGGGGGTAAGGATAGCAGAAAAGAAAAGGAAAAGAGAGTAGTCTTATTTTGGCCAGCAACCATCAAAGGTCACATCCTCATCCAGGGGAAGAATGGGGCGGCAGACATTCTTGTAAGGGTAGATCCGGAGATTCATAGGACACTGTCCCGGCGGATCCGCCGTTACGATGGCATCTGCGGTGTTGCGGAAGTAGCCTCTGAAATGGTTCATGGACTTGAGCCCCACGATGCGGTACTGGCTCATGTCGCAGCCGGTCATAATGAAAGGACGGTCGTCGTATGTCTGGAAACGAATGCTGACAAGAATCATTTCCACGTTGCCCTGACGAAGACGCACACTCTTGCCGTAGTCCATGGCAGCGCCATAGTTGATGGGGGCGGCGGAAATGAGCCTGCCGTTGGAGAGGTTGATGACCTCCGCCTCCTGAAGCTGGATGGGTTCACCGTTGATGGGATCCACCTTACCGCCGACAGGGATGGAAATCCTGTCACCAACCTTGCAGTTGGCGTGGATATACGCAACAGCCTCAGGGTCACAGAGGGGACCCATGATATAACCCTTGCCGTCGCGCCTGAGCATTTCACGCAGCAGATGAGTACCGTCGCCGGGCGTGCCGCCGCCGGGATTGTCACTGGCTTCGTTGATGACAACATAGCCGTCTTTGATAAGAGCCTCCGCCCGGTCAATGGCTTCGGCAGGGGTGAGAGACTCGCACTCAAAGCCATGGCGGCGCTCCCAAACGAAGTCGGCCACTTCACGTGCTTCCTGATCGGGAGTGTAGCCGTCGGCAACGGCGAGAACCGAGCAGGACGAGCAGGGGGCGTCCGCTGCAGAGAAGCCAAAGAAGAACGTCAGATCCAGAAGATTATGTTCCTTCTTATAGTTCTCGGTGAATTCCAGGATTTCCTTGCCGGGATTATCCAGCGTGCGGCCATTGGTGGCAGGGATCAGCAGCGGAAGACGGCAAAGAGCCATCTTCGGATCACACTTGCCCTGCAGCTTCAAAATCAGATGCTTTGCTGCCATGTAACCGGCCATCTCACAGTCCACATGGGGGACCGTTTTGATGCCGAAGAGTCCGTCGGAGAGAGCAAGCATCTCGTCGCTCATGTTGGCATGAGCATCCAGAGAACTCATCATGGGAATGTCACCAATGATCTCCCGCATACGCTGGAAGCTGTAAGCCTCCAGATCCGGCGCGTGTTCGGCGCAGCCTCCGCCGTGGACAGCGAAAAAGACGCCGTCAAACTCGCCCATATGGGCCTTTACCTGTTCGGTAATGTGGTCCATGGCGTACACAGCACAGGCTTCCTCCATAAGAGGACCGGCACCAAAGTTGCCGCCGCGGGTGGCCAGATCAATGGGGAGGGGATCGACGCCGGCTTCTTCCATGGCACGAAGGGCGCCGCCCAGATACGTGGAAGTTCCCTTGAATTCGGGTAGTACGTTTTCAGCCCGGGTCCAGCCCTGGGGAACAAGAGTTCCCCAGGTGGTCCGGCCAACAGAGAAGCTGTTGGTTTCGTTGCCAAATTGTGTGATGAGGATTTTCACAGAAATCTACCTCTCACTTTACAGGAGTAATTAGAAGGGACCGTAGTTGATGAGAACGGCACCCACCAGGAAGATGGCACCGATGGTGAGGTTGATGAGCAGCCACTTCCACACGAACTTCAGCCAGTTGCCGAAGGGGATGCCACCGAAGGCGAGACCGGCCATCAGCACGGAGGACATGGGCAGTACCTGGTTGGTGAAGCCGTCGCCCAGCTGGAAGGCCAGAACGGCGGTCTGCTGAGTGAGACCCAGAACCTGAGCCAGGGGGCTCATGATGGGCATGGAGGCAGCAGCCTGACCGGAGCCGGAGGTGATGAAGCAGTTGATGATGATGTGGATGATGTACATGGCCACAGCAGCAAGGGTGGTGGGCAGGCCATCCATCAGACCGGCGAGAGCGTGTACGACGGTGTGCATGATCTGGCCCTTGGTCATGACGATGCCGATGGCGGCGGAGAAGCCGACGATCAGAGCACCGAAGGCGATCTTCTTGGCACCGTCGACAAAGATCTTGGCGATGTCGTCGAGGGAGTAGCCGTAGATGAGGCCGCAGACAACGGCGGTCACGAGGAAGATGCAGGGGATGGTGTCGTTGGCGCTCCAGAGCTTGATAGCGCCGTAGACAACGATCAGGATGCCCACGAGGAAGGCGCCCAGAACGAGCTTACGCTTGGTGGTCAGCTCGGGGAGGTTGGCATCGCCGGCGGCGGTGACAACACCGTCAACACCGTAAACGGCGCTCTTGGTGGGGTCAGCACGCATGGCGTTGATGTAGCGGATCACAAAGACGGAACCGGCAGCAACCAGAGCCACGGTCAGGAGGACACGGTAGCCGGCGCCGGAGAACATGGGCAGGCCGCAGATGGTCTGGGCGGTACCGACGGTGGCAGCGGAGAAGGTGCCGCCGGTGAAGCCGAGGTTCATGCCCATGCCGACGAGAGCAACGCCGATGCAGGCGTCGGCACCCAGGCTGAAGGCAACCAGCAGGCCCAGCGGTATAAACGCAACGATGGAGTTGTTAACGTTGTTGGCGCCAAGGAAGGCGAAGCAGGAGAGCAGCAGGGGGATGACGATATAGAGCTTATTGCGGAAGTACTGAGCCAGACGGCCGATGGAGGCCTCCAGAGCTTCGGTACGACCGATGATCTCCATAGCGCCGGAGATGATGGTGATCATGAAGATCAGACCGGCCTGCTTGACCATGCCCTGAGGAATGGCCAGAACCATGTCCCAAAGACCCACGGGGGTCTGGTCCACATAGTGGAAGGAGGCGGGGTCAACGACGCTCTTGCCGTTGACTTCGACCATGTCGTAAACACCGGCGGGAATGATGTAGGTGAGGATGCCGACGAGGAGGACGAGACCGCAGATCAGGACATAAGCATGGGGCATTTTCAGCTTGAACTTTTTCTTGGTTTCCATTGTTTCTCCTTTCTCATTTGAAGCGGATTCCAGATGTATGGTTCATCTGTGCGCTCCCCTGATCGCACAGTTTAACCCGGAATTAGGGAAGTTCGATGACGAGGTTCATCAGAGGTGCATGCTGCTGGGCACCGTAGACGTCGCGCTCACCCAGGGCGCCGGAGGGCATGGGGCGAACGATGGTGGCCTTGATGGCCTTGGCCTGCGGGAAAGCAATGATGTCCATGACGTCCTCAGCCTTTACGCTGTAGAGCTTCATGATAAGCTCCCTGTTGATAACACCGGCTGCGACAACGCGCTCAAAATCGCTCTGCTCCTTAAAGAGTACGTCCAGAGTAAGCTCATAGGGACCGGAGTTCTTGGAGCGGATGACGCTGGCCAGATCACGAAGTCGGTAAGTCATACTTCAACGCCCTCCTTGAATTCGTACTCGGTGCGGGGGAAGAGACCGGCGGGATCGTCGGTTTCCAGCAGGTGATATACATTGAAGGTGTAAACGGGACCAACCTTGATATCCGAAGGAGAGAAGGGGAATGCCAGGTTGCCGGCGGTGGCGATACGGCCTTCGTAACCGTAGTGGAGCATGGTGGAGCGGGCCACGGAGCAGACGGCGTTGGCGTGCTCCTGGGTGTCGGCCACGGCGTCGATGACGATGCCGACTTCGTGGCTTGTAACCACGGGGGTGGGTTCCAGAGAACCCATAACGCCGTTGCGGCCATAGACGATGAAGTCCAGTCTGGCGTCGAAGTCCTTGAAGTTGGCAAGGGCCTCGCGCTTGACGTTCTCCAGCACCTCGTCCAGATGTTCAATGAAGATGGGGTCACGGTTGCCGCAGATGGAAACGGTGCGGTAGCCGGCCAGCTTGGTACCTTCCAGCTTCACGGTGTAGGGGTCAGCCGGGATCATGACGGTACCCTTGACCTTGGTGGAGCGCTCGTCATACTGCTCAAAGCTGCAGCCGCGAAGATCCAGCGTGCCGCCGGGACCGGGAAGAAGGTAGGGATTAGCCTTTTCGTACAGGGTATGGGCGGAGACGGAGAGCGGGGTGCATTTACGGATGGGGTTGAGAGGCTCTACGCGGAAGTAGTCCTCGCCCAGATAGCCCATGATGCAGTCGCTGCCGCTGCCGGGGGTGGCAGCGATAGAAGCGCACTCGATGATCTTGCCCACATGGGTAGCCAGCGCCTCGTCGTAACCGGCGTAAATCGCGGGGGCGGCGAAGGAGGCGGGGTCATAGGCGCGGCCACAGAGAATTACCTGGGCACCGGCCTTCAGCGCTTCAATGATGGGCTCAACGCCCATCTGGGCCACAACGTGGGAGGTGGCGTTGATTTCCTCCTCGGTGAGTTCGGGGGCAGGGCCCAGGGGCTTGATGCGGCCGGCCCGAAGTTCTTCGATGAGGAAGGGCTTTTCAAATTCGGAGGAGATGGTGGCCATCTTGAAGGAGAGCTTGTGTTCGGCAGCAATCTCACGGATGATACCGATCTCGCGCTCCAGATGGGGGGTGGCGCCGCTGCCGCCGGCCGTACCCACTACCATGGGAATGCCCAGCTCAATGGCGGCGGTGAGCATGAGAGTCAGGTCGCGCTTTACGCCGGTAGCAGTGGTGAAGGGGTTGCCGCTGCCGAGATAGTAGGGACCGGGGTCGGTGGAACCGCCGTCACAGGCAATCAGGTCGGGCTTCAGCGCAATGCCGGCCTGAAAGGAGGCTTCAGGAAAGCCATAACCAACGATGCCTGTGGGGGACAGAATGCGATACTCTTTGATAGGAATCGCCTCCTTAGTAAAGTTTGGTGTATTCAAAGTCCTCGCCGATGCCGAGCTTCCTGAGAGCTTCGTCACGCTTGGCGTTGACTTCGTCTTCATGGTTCTTATAAAGGTTGTTGCCTTCGCAGTCGATGTCCACAACGAAGGGGCCCAGCTCGTTGACATCCATGTGCCAGGTAGCCTCGATGGTGCCCAGCTCCTTGAAGAGCTTCACATCGGAGATGTGGATGCTGTCCACCCACTCGTTGGGGCTGACACACTGGGGAGAGACGTGAACGCACTTATTGCGAACCATCGTGTCCATGGTTTCCTGACCCATGGTGGTCTTGCCGACGATCATGCGAAGGTTCCAGTTTTCCACGCTTTTGGCGCCCCACTTTTCAAAGCGGATGCTGGAGGTGGGCATAAAGGAAATGAGCTTCCAGCTGCCGTCGGCCTGGGGGAGAACGATGGGGCCGACATGGATGAGAACGTTGCGGTCGGTGGTATCCACGGGGAACTCGTGACCCTCATCGAAGATCCAGCGGTGGAGACGGGAACGGCAGGTAAAAACCTTGCCGCTGATGTAGACCACATCGCCGATCTTCAGCTGTGTTACGTCCTGCTCGGAAAGAGGGATGTTCAGATGATACGTAGCCATGTTTCTTATCTCCCTTCAAACCAGTTGGGGCTGACCATTTCCTCAACGGTGCCGTCGGCCTTCACGCGATAGCTGCCGCGGCGGGCCACCATGCAGTTGCTGCTGATGGCAACGCAGATGCCGGCGATGTGGGTGTAGGCATATTCCACATTGACAGCCAGTACGGAGGTGTCACCGCCGATGCCCATGATGCCGACCCCGAGGCTGTTGAGCGCTTCGTAGAGATCTTCCTCAATCCGGCGGAACTCAGGGTCAGGGTTATGGGAGCCAACGGTACGCAGGCAGGCGGCCTCCTTGGCGAGGTTCGCCGCAATGTTTGCCGTGCCGCCGATGCCAATGCCAAGGACGTTGGGGGGGCAGATGCCGCCGGAGCGGGTGGCATCCACAAAAGAGTCGATGATAAACTTCTCGATTCCCTTGACGCCGTCGGCAAAGGCCACAACACGATGACGGGTGCCGCCGAAGCATTCGCTGCCGCCACCCTTGGCAACGTAAGTTACCTCGAGGTCGCCGCCGGGAACGAACTGATAGGTGAAATTGGGGACGTTGTTGCCCACGTTATCACCGGGGTCATAGCCGGAGAGTGGGTGCTTCATGGTGGCGCGGAGATAACCTTCCCGGGTGGCGCGGCGCACAGCGGAACGGGTGGCTTCTTCCAGGGCCATAAAGCCGCCTTCCAGCTCACACTCATTTCCTACTTTAAAATAGAAAATGGGCCAGCCGGTATCGGGGCAGGCGGGGTTGCCGATGATGGCAGAGCGTTTTATGCTCTCATAGGTGCGGGTGAGGCCCTCTTTGGCAGCCTCGCGGCTCTCTATGGCAATGGCTTTTTCAAAACCTGCACGCACATCGGGGGCAATATCGGTGGAACCCTTTCGGATAGCATCGAAGATAGCCTGCTCATACAAAGCTCTCGAAATCATACCTTCTCCTTTACAATGTGCATAATTTGTTATTTTTATTTTATCGACAGGAAAGCAGAAATGAATTGCATTTCATCCAATTCATCGTGCATTTAGTCCAAATTCACAGAAAAGCTATTTTCAATTCCCCTCCTTTTAGGCTATACTGTGAAAAAATACAGTGGGAGGAGGATGTGTGTATGGCACAGCGCATTACCCTGGACTACTTTAGCGCGGCGGACAGGTACTATAATCTGCGACGAATATGTGACTCTCAGATCAAAGAAAGCCATTATCACGACTTCTTCCAGATTTGTTATGTGCTTCGCGGACAGATCGAACATTGCCACGACGGGAAGATGATTCCGCTGGGGCGGGGTGATGCGTTTATCATTCCTCCCGGTCTCAGCCATGAGCTGCGCTTTTTGGGAGATGAGGCCGAGATCTATTCGCTGTCCTTCGATGAAAACATCTTTCATCCCGGCTTCCCGCAGTCCGGTGCCCACAAGTTTCTGGTGACGCTCCAGGGAAATCATCTGGCGGCCCGGGAGCAGCCGCTGAAGCTGCGAGTGAGTCTGGATTCCGACCAGCGCCTTACGGTGCAGGCCCTTATGGAATGCCTTGGCCGGGAACAGCAAAGAGACCACACGGGAGAGATGTCAGCGGCTTCAAGCCTGATCGCGGCCATTCTCTATATCCTTTCACAAAGCTATTATCAGCAGCCGCAGAACGTCCAGGAATACAACGAACTGGCGGCGTATAACAATATTCTCAGCAGCTGTACAGAGTATCTGGACCAGCATTATAATGAGCACATCACACTTGAGGTTCTTCTCAAGCAGTTTGGAATGTCCAGGACCACCTTTTGTACCCTCTTTCCGCAGTTTACAGGGTTTTCGCTGAAGCAGTATCTGAGCCGTAAGCGCATCCTGGAGGCAGAGGCGTTGATCCGTTCGCGTCCGGATTTGCCGCTGACTGAAGTGGCGGAAATGGTAGGCTACGAGGAAATAAGTACTTTTTATCGAAACTTTGTCCGCATTGCGGGTGTGGCTCCTTCCAAATACAAGGAGATCTGCGGCGGAAAATAAAAAAGAGAAAGAAGAGAGAACAATGAATATGAGCGTTTTCGAAGCGGGTATGCTGATTTGCTTTGGCTTTGCCTGGCCTATTTCGGTGATTAAGTCTTATAGAAGCCGCAGCAACGGCGGCAAGAGCCCCTGGTTTTCCGGAGTGGTCATTCTCGGCTATATCCTCGGCATTACTCACAAGATGGTGTATAGTCGTGATATTGTGATGGTACTTTACGTTATTAACCTTATGATGATTACGGCGGATCTGCTGATCTGGTTCAGAAACCGTCGTCTTGAGAGACAGGCCCAGGCGGCCGAAAAAGAATAAAAAATGTCCGTTCCCTGTAGGGAACGGACATTTTTTATTATGGGGGTTATACGGCGAGAACCTGGACCCTGCCATCCTTCACGGTGAGTCCGACCTGACTTACGGCACCCTGTCGGCTGTCAATGATTTCGGTGGCAATGGCATCCTCCACTTCCTTCTGGATGAGACGCTGGAGATTGCGCGCGCCGTAGGTGATGCTGTAGCCCTTCTCCGTGAGATAGTCGATAAGGCTGTCGTCCCAGCGGAGTGCCATGCCGCGCTCGGCCATGGCAGTCCGCAGATCGGCGAGCATCAAAGCGGCAATGTTCCGGAAATTCTCCTCTGTGAGCTTGTGGAAGTAAATGATTTCGTCCACACGGTTGATAAACTCCGGACGGAGGAAGTCGTTGAGTGCCTTGACGGCCTTTTCCCGGCCCTGCTCATCCACACTCTGGTTAAAGCCCACGCTGCCGCTCTTCTTGTCGCTGCCGGCGTTGGTGGTCATGACGATGACGGTGTTTTCAAAATTGACCACGCGGCCCTGGGCATCGGTGATACGCCCGTCGTCCAGAATCTGGAGCAGGATGTTCAGTACATCCGGATGGGCCTTCTCGATTTCATCAAAAAGAACCACGCTGTAAGGCTTGCGGCGGATTTTCTCGGTAAGCTGACCGGCCTCGTCGTAGCCCACATAGCCCGGCGGTGAGCCGATGATGCGGGAGACGCTGAACTTCTCCATAAACTCGGACATATCGAGGCGTACCAGAGACTCGGGGGAGTTAAAGAGATCGGCGGCCAGCCGCTTGACAAGCTCGGTTTTGCCGACGCCGGTGGAGCCGACAAAGATGAAGCTGACGGGCTTGCGCTTGAGCTGCAGACCGGCGCGGCTGCGCTTAATGGCGGCACAGACGGCGTCGATGGCCTCGTCCTGACCCACAATGTGCTGCCGCAGTCGGCTGCCCAGCCCGGCCAGACGCTTGTACTCGTCGGCACGGATGCTGGAGGCGGGGATCTTTGTCCACATCTCAATAATGTGTGCCAGATGATCGGCGGTAAGAGAGGGAGCACCGCTGCTTTCCAGAACAGACAGCTCATCACAAAGCTGGAGATCCCGGCTTCTCAACTGAGCCAGTCGCTCAAAGTTTTCGTTTTCGGTGTCGGCCAGCAGCAGCTCGCGCTCCTTGTCAAGATCCGCGCGCTCTTTTTTGATGGATTCCATGCGCTCAATGGATGCGTCATGGAGGTTCACATCCGAACAGGCTTCATCGATGAGGTCGATGGCCTTGTCGGGAAGGAAGCGGTCGGTGATGTAACGCTCGGACAGCGTTACCGCCAGTCGGCACATCTCATCGCTGATCTTCACACCGTGAAAGTCCTCGTAGTACTTACGGATGCCACGGAGGATTTCAACGCTTTCCTCCAGCGAGGGCTCAGCCACGGTGACCGGCTGGAAGCGCCGTTCCAGAGCGGCGTCCTTCTCGATGTGCTTTCTGTACTCGGTGAAGGTGGTGGCACCGATCACCTGAATTTCGCCGCGGGAAAGGGCGGGCTTGAGGATGTTGGCTGCGTTCATGCTGCCTTCGGCATCGCCGGCACCCACAAGGTTGTGTACTTCATCGATGACGAGAATGATATTGCCTTCCTTTCGGATGTCCTCGATGAGTCCCTTCATGCGGGATTCGAACTGGCCGCGGAACTGGGTGCCGGCTACCAGCGCGGTGAGGTCGAGAAGATGTACTTCCTTGTCCCTGAGCTTGGCCGGGACATCACCCTGAACAATCCGCTGGGCAAGGCCCTCGGCGATGGCGGTTTTGCCGACGCCGGGTTCACCGATGAGGCAGGGGTTGTTCTTTTGCCGCCGGTTGAGGATTTGCAGTACGCGCTCCAGCTCCTCGCTGCGGCCGATCATGTTGTCCAGCTTGCCTGCCCGGGCCTTGCCGGTGAGGGAGATGCAGTAGTTGTCCAGATACTTCCGCTTGTTCTTTCGCTCGCCGTCCTTGCCGCTGCGGGCTTCCCGCTCAGGGGCCGGGGAGCTTTCACGGTTCTGGCTGTTCTGCGCGCCAAAGAGGCGGTTCAGAAAGGGGAAGGTGGCCGTTTTGCCGTCGTCCTCGGTGTCGCTGTCGCTGTTTTCTATTTCAAGGAGGGCGTCCTCGCCGCCGGAGAGGGCCTGCATGGCCTCCATCATCTCGCCGGTGAGACCTTCAAGATCTTCATCGCTGATACCCATCTTGGCGATGATGTCATCAATGGGCTTGATGTGCAGCTCCCGGGCGCATTTCAGGCAGAGGCCTTCCTGCTGGGAGTTGCCGTTTTCGATGCGGTTGATGAAGACAACCGCCATGTTCTTTTTACAGCGGGCGCAAAGAGTAGGTTGCATAAAAAGACTCCTGTCTTAAATCAGATTCCCAAGAATTTGTAGAGAAGATCCTGGCGCATGAACCAGGAAAGAATGGCGCTTTCTCCCAATGTCTCCTGCGAGAGTATGATGCCGGTGAATTTCAGAGCCCAGGTGATGATATAGCAGAAGAGGAGGCCCTGAACAACACCAAGAACAAGCCCGCCCACATCGTTGAGTATCTCCATATCGGGGATTTTGAAACTGAGGTTTGGGAGATTGCCGAGGACCGTAAGGATAATGAGGAGCAGGATGAAGGCCAGTATAAAGCCGGCTACATAGGTTATGCGCAGGCAGAGGACTTCGACCAGCGCTTCGCGAATGTCCATTTCCTGCGTGGCGGCATATTGCTCCGTTTCCTCGGCCAGACGCTGTGCGGTGATGCTGTGGATACCAAGGTGTTCATAGGTGCGTTTGCAGAAGGACTGGGTTTGATCCGGGTGAGCGGCCAGATAGTCATCCACGGAGATGGAAGCCGTTTCCACGCCACCAATATCGTATTCGGCACGTACCTTGTCGTTGATGGTCGTCTCCACATAGCCGCTTGCAAAAGGCCGCAGAGCATCGATCACCTCGTAGGAATAGGTGGTGGAGAGAAGATTGGCCCCATAAATGGATATAATAATCGCGAGAATGCAGAAAACGCTCAAAATCAGGCCGCGCTTATAGCCGGACCAGGTGCAGAGCAGCACGATGAGCAACAGGGAAAGAGTGAGTACAGCGTTCATATCTTGTCTCCTTGGCGTTTGCCCGGAAGTTTATTTTTAGGAAAAATGGATGATGTCGGCACCGTAACTGCCCAGAAGCAGGGCCGTCAGGTCCTCGCGCAGCAGGGCACGGCGGACATTTTCCACGCGCTGGCAGGAAATGTCATCCCGGAAATCGGCTGTGTACAGGGTAACTTCGTCGGCGTATTGTACCAAAAGATATTCCCCGCTGACGGAAAGACCGTTGACGGCCCGGCTGATCTCCAGCTCCTCGATTACGCTGCCGTCCGATTTTATGGTGACAAGGCGGCCCTCGTAGCCGGAGCGGTTATCGTAGAGCAGCAGCGCTGCACAGCCGCCGGTCAGGCAGTAGTCAGCCAGCTTCTGATCAGTATAATCCACGCGGGCGAGCAGCGTGCCCTCGCTGTTCAGCAGCAGCAATTCGTCCTCCGTTATGGCCGCTACGGTTCCGTCTTCCATGAAATCGAAATCCAGTATGAGTTCGTTTTCAAGGTGGAAGGAACCGCGTTCCGTTTCCTGATACAGATCAAAAAAGCGGAGAGAACTGCCCGCGGAGGAAACGCAGCTTACCACCAGCCGGCGTCCCGGCGAAACCCGGGCATTCAGGGGGTAACCGGAAGCATCACAGTCCAGCGTAAAGAGGGGGCTGAGCCCCGCGTTGTATACGGAAACCCGACCTTTGTAATCCGGGTACTCCGTGACAACGGTAAGGTAACCGTCGTGGCTGAGATCGGCAAAGAGTATACGTTCTTGAAACTGCAGGGGGGCAATATGCCCGTCGTTTCCGATGATACGCATCTCCGTACTTCCCACATCGTAAAAAGCACATAAAGAAGCGTCCGATGTGATGGCGGGGCGGTCCATTGCCAGGGACTCCGCCGCAACAGCACTTCCGTCCTCTTCCAGCAGCTGGAAGCCCGCGGAGGAAACCACAGCCAGCCGGCTGCCGCAGAGCTCAAACTTTTCACCTGCACCGGAAGGATAAATGAAAGACGTGCGCGCCGGCTCCGCCTGACGCAGTCCAATCAGCTCCATGGCCCGCTTTATAACCGGGGAGGAGCTGAAAAAACGGAGAAAAAGACCGAGTACCATCAGCACCAGCAAAGCAATGAGCAGCGTCTGCAGCAGATTATTCTGTTTTTCGGCGGTACCTGCCGCTTTTTTTGCGCCGTTTGCCATAAGCATATCCTTTGTAATTGAAAAGATATTATATCAGATAATCACAGGAAATTCAACGGGAGCTCCCGGAGGTTCCCATCATAATGCCGGCATTGCCCGGATACCAGACACGGTTCATGTAAAGACCGCTGGGCGGCATGGTGGGTCCGGTGAGACGGCGGTCGCGGCTTTCCAGAAGTTCGCCGATGCTCGCAGGGTCCAGCTTGCCATAGCTTGCATAGACCAGAGTGCCCACAATGGCGCGTACCATGTTATAGAGAAAACCGTCGGCACAGACGCGAACCGTGATCTCATCGCCGCTTCGTTCCGCCTCACACCAGTAAACCGTGCGCACGGTCGTTTTCGTTTCGGTGCCCACGGAGCGGACCGCAGCAAAGTCGTGGGTACCAACAAAGCCCCGGGCGGCGGCTTTCATTGCCTCAATGTCAAGCTTTGAGGGATAAAAGCAGACGCGCTTTTCCAGAAACGGATCCCGGATACGGCTGTTGAGAATGCGGTAAATATACTCCTTTTGAATACAGGAGCCTATGGCGTTGAAGCTGTCTTCTACCTCGCAGGCATCGCTCACCGCGATGTCGCCGGGCAAACGGCTGTTGACAGCCAGAGGGACCCGGTCTATGGGTATGCCGCAGTCCGTATGGAAATTCGCACAGTAGCTCAGGGCGTGGACACCGGCGTCCGTGCGTCCGCAGCCGGTGACTTTTACACGGTGGCCGCAGATTTTTGTAAGGGCGGCTTCCAGCGTCTCCTGTACGGTGACTTCCGTTTTCTGGGTTTGCCAGCCGTGGTAGGCGCTGCCGTCGTAGGCAAGGCGCAGGGCAATGTTTCTCATATGCCGTGCACCCTGAGCACAATGGAGGCGGCCAAAATCAGCAGGAAAAAGCCCAGAGCAGCAGCGTCGATGCCCTGCATATGCAGCTCCTTCATGCGGGTGCGTCCCTGCCCTCCCTGATAACAGCGGCATTCCATGGCCGTAGCCAGCTCGTCCGCCCGACGGAAGGCGCTGACAAAGAGGGGAACCAGAACCGGCAGCAGCGCCTTGGCCCGCTGCAGCAGGCTGCCGGTTTCAAAGTCGGCGCCGCGGGCCTTCTGGGCGGACATGATTTTGTCCGTTTCTTCCAAAAGGGTGGGGATGAAGCGCAGGGCAATGCTCATCATCATGGAGAGCTCATGGACAGGGAAGCCCAGCTTTTTCAGCGGGTTAAAGAGCCGCTCCAGACCATCGGTGATGGAAAGGGGAGAGGTGGTGTAGGTGAGCAGGAAGGTGCCGCTTACCAGCAGCATAATCCGCAGAACCATCAGAATGGCCCTCTTGAGACCCTCGTAGGTAATCCGGAAAATCCACCACTCCAGCAAAACCCGGCCGTCGGTGTAGAATAGATTGAGAAGACCCGTAAGAACGACGATGAACAGCAGGGGCTTCAGACCCTTGAAAAGCGCCTTGGGCGGGATGCGGGAAAGGGCGACACAGAAGCAGAGTACGGCGATCATCAGCCCGGCGGAAATCCAGCCGGCGGAGAGGAATATGGCCACGATGTAAAGCACCACAGCAATGAGCTTGCTGCGGGGATCCAGCCGGTGAACCACGGTGTTGCCGGGGAAGAACTGGCCCAGCGTAATGTCTTTCAGCATGCAGCGGCACCTCCTTTGAGTGCAAGGATGGCATCCCGCAGCTCCGACACGGTGCAGATGGACTCCGGCAGGGAAAAGCCCAGGGCTCGGAGCTTTTCTGCCACGGAAGTACTGCCGGGGATGTCAAGGCCGATCGTTCGCAGTTCTTCCACATGGGCAAACACTTCCTGCGGTGTGCCGTCAAAGGCCACTTTGCCGCCGGACAGGACCAGCACACGGTCGGCAATGCGGGCGGCCACGCTCATGTCGTGGGTTACCAGCAGAATGGTGGCGCCGGTTTCATCCCGGTAACGGCGAATGTTATCGAGAATATCCTGACAACCGGCGGGATCCAGACCGGCGGTGGGCTCGTCCAGAATCAGGATGCCCGGTTCCATGGCCATGACACCGGCAATGGCAACCCGACGCTTCTGACCGCCGGAGAGATCCAGCGGGGAGAGGGGGAAGAGGCTTTCGTCCACACCGGCGAATTTAGCGCCTACGCGGATATGCTCTTCCAGCTCGTGGCCGCTGAGCTTCATGTTTTTGGGACCAAAGGCGATGTCATCATAAACGGTTTCCTCAAAGAGCTGATACTCCGGGTACTGGAACACCAGCCCCACCTGAAAGCGCACGTCATGCAGGGCGTGCTTGCTCCGGTGAATATCCTGTCCATCCAGAAGAATGCGTCCGGACGTAGGGGACAAAAGACCGTTGAGATGCTGCACAAAGGTGCTTTTACCGCTGCCGGTATGGCCCAGTACAGCCACAAATTCTCCGGCACCAATGGTTAAATCAATCTGGTCGATGGCGACCTTTTCAAAAGGGGTACCCTGGCTGTAGACATGGCTCAGGGACTCTACCCGAATCTCCGGCATAATTTTCGTTCCTTTGGCTTATGATTTGAGCGCAGCGGCTATGCTGCGGACACAGTCCTCTTCCCGGAGGGCGTCCAGTGGCAGGTCCATGCCGGCCTTACGCAGCTCATAAAGAAGAGCCGTGGTTTCCGGTACATCAAGATCCAGCTCCCGAAGCTTTTCCACATGGGAGAACACTTCGCCGGGCGTGCCGTCCATAACGACCCGTCCGTCGGACATGACCAGAAGTCGGTCGCAGCCGATGCACTCGGACATGTGATGCGTAATGAGGACAACCGTAACACCGGTTTCCCGGCGAAGTTCCTCAATGGTGGCGAGAACTTCCCGTCTGCCGGAGGGGTCCAGCATGGCGGTGGGTTCGTCCAGCACAAGCACTTCCGGCTGCATGGCAAGGACGCCGGCAATGGCCACCCTCTGCTTCTGACCACCGGAAAGAAGATGCGGTGCGTGCTGACGGAGTTCATACATGCCCGTGCGCTTCAAAGCGGCATCCACCCGGCGGCGGATTTCAGCAGGCTCCACGCCGAGGTTTTCCGGGGCGAAGGCGACATCATCTTCCACCACGCTGGCAACGATCTGGTTGTCGGGGTTCTGAAAGACCATGCCCACGGTGCGGCGGATATCCACCAGCCTGTCTTCGTCGGCGGTATCCATATCCTTGACGAACACCCTGCCTTCCGTTGGGACAAGGATGGCGTTAAGATGTTTGGCCAGAGTGGATTTGCCGGAGCCGTTATGGCCCAGCACGGCCACGAAGCTCCCGTGTTCTATTTCCAGCGTCACCTCTTTCACGGCGGGCTCGGCCGCGTCGCTGTATCGGTAACTCAGGTTTTCCAAACGGATGATGGGTTTCATATCTGTCCTCTTTATCAGTATTCCCAGCGGCAGCTGGCACCGCAGGGGAGCACAAGTCCGCTTTCCGTAACCGGCAGACCCAGCTCCTCCGCCCGGGCATGACCCCGGCGGTATTTCTTCGAAAAGATGCTCTCACTGATGTACTCCAGCACCGACGGGGCCAGTCCCGTGGTATAAGAGTTGATGAGCACAAAAAGCGGTTCGTCTGAAAGAACACCGGCACAGAGAGAGACAAAGTCCCAGAGATCGTCCTCCAGCCGCCAGATCTCGCCGGTGGGGCCACGGCCATAGGAGGGCGGGTCCATGATGATGGCGTCGTACTGCTTGCCCCGGCGGATCTCCCGTTCCACAAACTTTGCGCAGTCATCCACGATCCAGCGGACGCTCCTGTCTGCCACGCCGCTCTCGTGAGCGTTGTCCTTGGCCCAGGCGACCATACCCTTGGCGGCATCCACATGGCAGACACTGGCCCCGGCATGGAGACAGGCAACGCTGGCGCAGCCGGTGTAGGCGAAGAGGTTCAGCACACGGATGGGGCGGCCGGCGCTGCGGATCATACCGGCGCACCAGTCCCAGTTGGCAGCCTGCTCCGGAAAAATACCCGTATGCTTAAAGTTCATGGGCTTTACACGGAAATGCAGATCTCCATAGGAGATGTTCCAGTTTTCCGGCAGACGGCTCTTTTCCCAGCTTCCGCCGCCGCTGGAGGAACGGGTATAGCGACCATCCGGCTTTTTCCAGCCGGGGTGGCTGCGCGGCGTATTCCAGATGACCTGGGGGTCGGGTCTTACAAGGATTTTATCGCCCCAGCGTTCCAGTCTTTCTCCCCGGGATGAGTCCAGCAATTCATATTCTTTCCAACCATCAGCGATCCACACCGATAATTCACCACCTTATCCGAACTAGTATAACAGATTATAGAGAGATTTCAAGTTTTTCCGCAGAAGTTTCTGCCGGGTAAAAAGACCTTGCATATTGCGTGCGAAAGCATTATAATATAACGTACATTTTTATGTCGTATTACGGAGGAACTGAAATATGGCACGAAAAAACTCACAGGACTCATACTCCGACGCCGAATACGGCTATGAGGAGGACTTCGCCTACGAAGAGGAGGACGAGGTGTATGAGGAGCCCGTTTATGAGAAGAAGGGACTCTTTGCCCGGCTGAGACATCGGGAGGAGGACGACGTCTATGAGGACGAGTCCTATGATGACGATTACGACGAATATGAGGACGAAGAGGAAGAACCGCGCCGCGGTTTCTTCAAGTCCTTTGGCCGTAAAAAGAAGGCAGAACCCGAGTACGAGGAATTCGAAGAGGACCGCGAAGCGGATGACGAATACGAGGACGAGTACGAGGAGGAAGAGGAGGAGAAAACCCGCTTCCGTCTCTTCGGCGGCCGCAGCCGCCGGGGGGAAGACAAGGATGAGTACGAGCGCTATGCAGAGCCTCAGGATTATGAGGATGATGACGATGCGATCGGTCTTGACCGTATCTTTACGGTTATACTCGCTGTCCTGATGGTTGTTGCACTGGCGGTCAGCATATTTGCCGTTGTAACGCTGCTGCAGAGCGGCGCAGGAGAGAAGGGAGAAACCGCCGAGCAGGAAGCTCCTGCCGTTATGGAGACGATTCCTCCCAGTGAAGCGGAGCTGCAGGCTTCCCAGACTGCAGCTGAGGCCACTCCCGAGCCCACCGGCTCCAGAGCGGTTCTTACGGAGGACGGCATTCTTGTCCCCGGTGAGCGCGGTCCGGTGGTGCCTGAGCGCGATGTGAAAAAGCCCATTGAGGAATTTGCCACCGTTACCATGATCGGCAACTCCTTTGTGGAGGGCATGAAGCTCTGGAGCGACATCAGCTGTGAGTACGTCTGCGCGGACGGTGTCTCTCTGGACAACATGATCGGCAATCATCTTTACTTTGTCACGGTCCGCGACTATGACGCTATTTATCTCACGCTCGGCCTGAATGAGATCGGTTGGCCGGTTGACAGCTTTATCAGCAAATATGAGAAGGTTATCGACTACATCCGTTCCGATGCCTACTCCAAGACGGCCACCATCTACATTACCTCTGTGATGCCGGTGGAGAAGATCATGGAGACGCAGAAGGCGGAAAGCGGCTATACCATCAATCTCAGCAAGATCCAGACCTTCAACAAGGCGCTGCAGGAAATGTGCCAGCGCAAGGGTGTCTGGTATATGGATGTTTACAGTGCATTGGCCGATGCCGAGGGCTATCTGCCTGCGGATGTGGCTGCGGATGACCATGTCCACTTTGAAAAGACCGGCTACCGTATCTGGACGGAGTATCTCCAGAGCCACTATGTGGATGAATCTCTTTTGGAAGGATAATTAAAAAATGAAGAAATGTATCGCGCTTCTCCTTCTTGCTGTCCTCTTTGCCGGGTTGACCGGCTGCGGCGGCAAGGATACCGCCTTTGACGGCGCTGCTCTGGCGCAGGAACTGCTGGGCAGTCCTGTCTTCTCCGTGTCTCTGGACGAGCTGCCTTCGTCCAAGGCCAGTGTGTTCTATAATGTGGATGGTTCCAAGGTTGTCAGCGCCACCATGTACCATGGTTCCGGCATTTCCAAGGAACAGTTTGCAATTTTTGAGGCCAGCGATGAAGAGGCAGCCAGAGCCATGGTCCCTGTGCTGCAGAATCTGGTGGATGAGTGGATTGAGGCAGATCGCGACTATGCGCCTGCGGAGGTTCCCAAGCTGGAGAGCGCTGTTCTTCGTCAGAGCGGTAAAAATGTGATTCTTGTAGTGGCCAACGACGGCGACGCTGCAGCCGACATCGTGGGGAAGTATCTCTGAGATGGAACTTGAAAAGATCGGTTTTTCCGGAGAAGCCCGTGAAAAATGCTTTGAGGCCCGCCTTGGTATGCGGTGTACGGAACTCAGCGAGGGCCATTGCCTGTATGAGGTAACGGTGGACGAGCGCCATCTGAACGGAAGCGGCAACGGTCACGGTGGCTTTCTTTTCACTCTGGCGGACAACGCGGCAGGGTTCGCCGCTGTTTACAGTGAACGCGGAATACGAAACCTGGTAACACAAACGGCAACGGTCCATTATGTACGCGGCGCCCGGTTGGGCGAGCATCTGGTGGCTGAGGGACGGCTGGTCCACGGCGGCAGAAGCACCGCCCTTGTAAACGTGGAGATCCGCAACGATGCGGGTAAGCTGCTGCTGCAGGGCGAATTTACCATGTTCTATCTGGATCCGCCGGAAGAAGATTGATTCCCGGGAGGGAGGCACCCTGTGTCTCCCTCCCGCTCTTTTTTGCCAGCGCATTCCCCGCTATTTCCTTGCCTAAATCATTGGAAAAGCACAGCGCTATGCGACTCCATTTTTTGCCGCTGAAGCCTATAATTCAGAGCAAGATCAGTGCGGAGGGTGAGTCATGACGGTAAAAGCAAGGGCAATGCAGATTTGGCGGGGGATGGACTGGGAGAGTTTCTGTCGGGACAGGCCGGGGTTTATGCGATGTATTTCTCTTTCGGCGCAGTTTGCCCTTGGTTTTATGGGCGGCTGTGTCCGGATTTTCGGACGCTGTGGCCCCTTTGGGCTGGCATTGGCGGGACGAAGCGGCTGTGGTGCAGAGGGGGTCTGCTGCGTCAGCGGTGCGGCTCTGGGCTATCTGGTGATGGGCGGCCTCTCGGAAGGGATACGCTATGTGGCGGCTCTAATCCTCATCTATACGGCGGCTTTTGTGTTTCGTGATACAGCGATTGCCTCCAGACGCTCTTTTATGTGCGTCGTAACGGCTGTTTTGACAGCACTTACCGGGGCTCTGCGCTTCTTTGAAAGCTTCTTCGTTTTGCAGACAGCGGTGGATCTCCTGGCTGAGACGCTGCTGGCCGGGCTGTGCACCTACTTTTTTACACTGGCTCTGGATGTGGAGCGGGCAGAAACGGAGAGCGAAGAACAACGGGCCTTTGCCGGAAATGTACTTCTCTGCTGCCTTTGTGTGATGTCTCTTTGCCCGGTTCTGATTTGGGATACCATATCTCTGGGCCGGCTGATCGCCGTGTTGACGGTTTTGGTTTGTGCCTATGGAGGCGGCACGGCGGCGGGATGTATGGGCGGCGTGATTATGGGGCTTGCGGTGGATATGGCAGGAGGCAGAGAGCCGGTGTATTTTCTGTGCTACGCTCTGTCTGGCCTTCTGTCCGGCCTTTTGAGCCGACGCGGGCGGCTGATCTTTCTCCTTTGTTTTATTCTTTCCAATGCGCTGGGGGTATTCTGGAACTGGGGAAGTGCGCCCGGTACCGGTGTGCTTTTTGAGGCGTTTATTATGAGCGTGATCTTCCAGCTACTGCCTTCCCGGAGCCTGTCTCTGCTGACAGGCACGCTGCGTACGGTGGGGCTCGGCAGCGGAGAGGCCGCGCTACGCCGCTATACAGCCCGACGGACCCGGGAACTGGCGGATGCATTTCGGGATCTGTATGAAACGGTTCGCCAGAACGTGGAAATTGACAGCAACGACAACGATATTGCCTCGGTTTATGACAGAGCGGCGGAGCAGGTTTGCGCTGAGTGTAAACGTAAAAGTGAGTGCTGGCACAGAGACTACATGGACACGCTGTCCCTGCTCAACGATGCTACAACCGCGCTGCGACGCAAGGGGCGGCTTGCAAAGGAGGATCTTTCCCCCCGATTCACAGAGCGCTGTGAAAACGAAGAGGCGTTTCTGGAGGCCATTAACGGTGAGCTGCGGGCCATGACCTATCGCCGCCGCTTCCGAGCGCGGCTTGAGGAAAACAGGAGCGCGGCGTACGGGCAGTTTCGTTACCTCGCCACGGTGCTGGACGCGGTAGCGGATGAATTGAAAAACAGCTCCGGTCCCGATACTCTGGCGGAACGTCGATTGCTGCGGCATCTCCATTCTCTGGACATGGATGCCGGCGTGTCCGTTTTTCGGGACAGAAGCGGCAGGCTGCGTGTGATTATAGAAAGCGCGCAGCTGAGTCTTCTCACCGGCAGCGAAGGCTATCTGGACAAGCTGTCCTCTCTGTTGGGCGTCCGCCTGTGCAGGCCGGCTGCCCCTCATGGCGAGAGCGGCAGGCTGGTTCTCATGGAAGCAGAACCGCTGACGGTCAGCGTCGGGGTGGCGGCTGTGAAAAAAGAGGGGGAGAGCGTCTCCGGTGATCGGGGAACATACTTCAAGACTGAGCAGGGCGTGCTCTGTGTGCTGCTGTCCGATGGCATGGGCAGCGGCGAAAACGCGGCCCGGGAGTCCATCTCCACAGTGAGGATACTGGAGCGATTTCTGCGTTCCGGTGTGGAGCCGGGGACGGCCATGAAGATCCTAAATTCCGTAATGCTTTTAAAGAACGGAGAAAACTGGGGATATGCCACGGTGGATCTCATGTGCATCGACCTTTTTACCGGAGAGACAGCTTTTTATAAGTATGGAGCGGCTCCTTCCTACGTGCGAAACGGCAGGAGCGTCCGGCGGGTGAAGGGCATATCTTTGGCGGCCGGCATTCTGGCGGCGGAAGGAGAGGCGCCGGATATGGTGCGCATGGATCTGAAGCCCGGCGGTATTGCCATCATTGCCAGTGACGGCGTTTTGACGCGGCGCAGCGATGGCTGGCTGCGGGATCTTCTGCTGCGTTTTGAGGGGGAGGATACCCGGGAACTGGCGCGGCGGGTGCTGCGCGAGGCGATGGGACAAAACGGCTGCAGCGATGATATGACCGTGCTTGCGGTGAGAATGGAGGAGCGTCGGGGATGAATTGGCTGCGAAAGGGCCGACATCTGGCTATGGGCAGCAAAAATAGGTGGCAAATACGGAATAAGACCGGAATGCGCAGGGAAGAATGGAAGGACAAGGAAGGCGCGGACGAGGAGGGAGACGGTCTTATGGTCAAAGGTTTGTCCCGGCGGGTGATCGTGGTGAAGGCCCCGGATGAGAAAGTGTTTGAACAGGCGATCTTTATTATACGGGAGGATTTTGCCGCTACGGCGGGAGTCAGCGAAAAAGAACTGCTGCGTCAGGCACGCCGGGCGGCTAATGATTACCTGGGCAGCAGCGGCTGCCGCGTTGGGGGCGGGTTGCTCCGCCGGCTTCGGCCGCCGCTCTATGCAGCGGCCGGTGCTGCGGCGACTGCGGCGGCCTGGTTTGCCCTGCATCTGTCCGGCGTGTAAAAAAGTGTTGTAATACAACGCATAGAGTGATAGAATACCTCTGTTTGGAATAAAAACGGAGGTATTTTTCTGTATGTACGATATTACGGATGTTTCTCTGGCCCCGTCCGGTGAAAAGAAGATCCGCTGGGTCAAGGCGCATATGCCTGTTCTCAGCGCCATTGAGGATGACTTCAGCCGTGAGCAGCCCTTCGCGGGACTGAAGATCGCCCTCTCCGTTCATCTGGAGGCCAAGACCGCCTATCTCTGCCGCGTGCTGGAAAGCGGCGGTGCCGAGATGTACGTCACCGGCAGCAACCCCCTCTCCACCCAGGACGATGTGGCTGCCGCTCTGGCTGCCGGCGGCATGGAGGTTCATGCCCACCACGGTGCCAGCGACGAGCAGTATGATAAGGATATCTGCGCGGTTCTGGAGGTTGGCCCCAATATCATCATCGACGATGGCGGCGATCTGGTGGAGCGCATCCACGAGCGCTATCCCCAGCTGATCGGCAACATCCTCGGCGGCTGCGAGGAGACCACCACCGGTATTCATCGTCTTCGTGCCATGGATAAGGCCGGTACCCTGCGCTTCCCCATGATGCTGGTCAACGATGCCGACTGTAAGCATCTTTTTGACAACCGCTATGGAACCGGTCAGTCTGCCTGGGACGGCATTATGCGCACCACCAACCTCAATGTGGCCGGCCAGCGCGCGGTTGTCTGTGGCTATGGCTGGTGCGGCAAAGGCGTTGCCATGCGTGCGGCCGGACTCGGCGCCCGCGTGATCGTCACGGAGGTGGATCCCATCCGTGCTCTGGAGGCGCATATGGATGGTTTTGAAGTTCTGCCCATGGCGGAGGCTGCCAAAGTGGGTGATATTTTCATCACCGTTACCGGCTGCGCCGATGTCATCACCACGGAGCATATGCTCCTTATGAAGGAAGGGGCCATTCTCTGCAACGCCGGTCACTTTGATGTGGAGATCGACATTGCCGGTCTGCGCCGCATGGCAAGCGAGTCCTACGAGGCCCGTCATAACATTGAGGGCTTCCTGCTTCCTAACGGCCGCACGATCTATATCCTCGGCGAGGGCCGCCTTGTGAACCTTGCCGCCGGCGATGGGCATCCCGCAGAGATTATGGATATGTCCTTTGCCATTCAGGCGCTTTCCGCGCTCTATGTGGCGGAACACCGGGGCGAGCTGAAGGCCGGCGCCATCGACGTGCCCCGTGAAATCGATCTTCGTGTAGCCGAGAAGAAACTTTTGACGCTGGGCCTTGCCCACGATAGCCTCAGCACCGCACAGAAAGAGTATCTGGGTATTTGAAATGCTTGATTTTCCTGCTCTTTTGACCCGAATGTTTGAAACCTTTGTGTTTCTCTGCCTCGGCTATGTGGGCAGGAAGACAAAGGTTTTCGATGAGGCGGGGGACAAGGCGCTCTCCCGGGTTATCCTGAATATTGGTGTGCCTGCTTTGATGTTCGCCACCATTGCAGAGGGCGTGGGGCTTATGAGCAGCAAAACCCTCCTGACCGACATGGGGGTTTCTCTGATCTGGCAGCTGGCGCTGATGCTGATCGCTTTGGTGCCGGCCTGGTTTTTGGGCCGGGATGTGGGCGAGCGGGGGAATTTTACGTTTCTCTTTACCTTCGGTAACGTGGGGATCTTCGGCTTCAGTGTGATTGCTCCCTGTTTTGGCCCCAAAGGCAGCCTTGTCGCCGCCCTTGGTAACGTGGCTTATAACATTTTTGTGTTTACGGCCGGTATCCTCTTTATCCAGGCCGGACAGAAGGAGAAGCGCGGTCTCAGCTGGCGGAACTTTACCAGCCCCACCATTATTCTGGCGGTGCTGGGTTTCCTGCTGTGCGTCTTTAATATCCCCTGTCCCGCGCCCATCCTTACGGCCAGCAAGAGTGTCGGTGCTATTACGCTGCCGCTTTTGATGTTTACCGTGGGCAGCACCCTCTGCACCATGCGTCTGCGGGACTTTATGCAGCCGCGGATCATGATCTGCGTGGCCCTTCGTCTGCTGGCGCTCCCGGTGCTTATCTGGTGGATTTTTGGTTTCTTTATCGAAGATCCGACGGTACTGGGCGTTCTGGCCATCCTCAGCGGTATGCCCTGCGGCGGCATCTCCACCACGATGAACATACTTTACGGAACCCATGTGAAGGATGCGAGCCTCGCGGTTTTCACCTCGACCCTTTTCTCCCTGTTTACCATACCGCTGATGGTCCTGCTCCTGATACAGTAAAAATACGCCCTTTATGGGCGTATTTTTTGCAATAATCTGAAATGATTTTTATCGCTTTCCAGCAGTCCCTCTTTTCTGAGCTTGCTGATCTCTGCGGAGAGGCCGCTGCGTTCTACTTCCAGATAGTCGGCCAGCTCCTGACGATCGTAGGGGATGGAGAATTCCGCAGAACCAGCCAGCTTTGCTTCTGAAAGAAGATAGGCCATGAGCTTATCCCGGGTGCTGCGTCGGGAGGTGATCTGTATCTTCTGGTCGTAGACGAGATTTGCCTCAGCTACCAGCCGGAGAAGATTGAAGATGATACGGCTGTGGAAGATACAGGCGTTGGAGCAGCTTACCGTGATGCGCCGACAGTCCATCAGCAAAACGGTGCATTCCTCATCCGCTACCACGCTGACAGGCAGAGCGGCCACCGCGGCACAGGCATAGCTCTCGCAAAACAGCTCGGCGGCCCCCCTTCGGGCAACGATACTGCGGTTACCGTAATAGTCTTCCCGCTCCAGCCGCACGGCCCCCTCCAGAACCATGCCAACGTGTGTGGCATCGCCGCCCTCCGCCCAGATGATCTGGCCTTTGGCGTAAGACGCCGTTCTGCCACCAATACAGCCCAGCATGGCACGGAGATCCTCGTGGCGGATACCGTCAAAGAGAGGGCAGCGCTCCAGTATATTCTGATATTTTTTCATTCCAATCACCTTCTGTTGAAATTTCAACATACCATCCAGCTTAAATATAGTATTCTGCTATCAGAAAGTCAAGGAGGTATGAGAATATGATTATGGAAGGATGCCAGGCAAGACCCAAGACCCCGACCATCAGCGAGAAAATTTGCCCCCGCTGCGGACATGAGATTGAGCTTTTTTCCATTGATACCGAGGCCGTTTGCGAACACTGCGGCTTTGTGGCATATAACGACGCCCTCAGCTGTGTGCAGTGGTGCCAGTACGCCAAGAGCTGTGTTGGTGAGGAAATGTATGAGCATATGATGAAAGTAGCTGCGGCTCAGAAAAAGAGAAGGGAGGGTGCGGCTTGATCCGACGCATCATTATCATCGACGAGGATAAATGCAACGGCTGTGGACTCTGTGCCAAAGCCTGTCATGAAGGGGCCATCGGTATGGTGGATGGCAAGGCAAAGCTTCTTCGCGAGGATTACTGCGACGGTTTGGGCGACTGCCTCCCGGTCTGCCCCATGGATGCCATCCGCTTTGAGGAGCGAGAAGCGCCTGCCTATAACGAAGCGGCGGTTCTGGCCGCCAAGGCAGCCCGGGAAATCAGGGGGGACGTGCCCTCACAGCTGCAGAACTGGCCGACTCAGCTGAAGCTGGCGGCGCCCAACGCGGCCTTCTTCAGCGGTGCGGATCTTCTGATTGCCGCAGACTGCACACCCTTTGCCTATGGCAATTTTCACCGGGACTTCATTCAGGGGCGGGTCGTTCTGAACGGCTGTCCCAAGCTGGACGGGGTGAACTATGCCGAAAAGCTTACGGAGATTTTCCGGAACAACGACATCCGGAGCATCACCGTTACCCGTATGACGGTTCCCTGCTGCGGCGGACTTCCTTACATGGTGCAGCTGGCGCTGGAGCAGAGCGGCAAGGATATACCGCTTCGGGTTGTAACTGTGACACCTCAGGGCGAACTTGTGGATTAAGACTTGACATCTGCCCTCCGCAGCACTACCATGGTGGAAAACAGCAGGGAGGTTTCCGTATGAGTGTACCCGTTGGTGCGATCATCATCAAAATGGCGGAAGATTATAAAGGCAGCCTCCATGATATTGACCACTTCCTCAAGGTTTATGCCTGGGCCAAAGCCATCGGAGAAAAGGAAATCGAAGATGCGGAGAGCAGGGAAGTGCTGGAGGTGGCCGCCATACTCCATGACATTGCCTGTCCACGCTGTCGGGAGAAGTACGGCCATGCGGCGGGACCGCTGCAGGAACAGGAAGGCATGCCCATGACCAGGGAACTGCTTGCCCCGTTTCATCTGCCGGAGAGCTTCGTGGAGCGCGTGGTGTGGCTGGTAGGCCACCATCATACCGTTTCCGGCGTGGAGACGCCGGAGCATCGGGTTTTACTTGAGGCGGACTATCTTGTGAACGCCGGCGAGCAGGGTCAGAGCCGCGCGCAGATGGAAGCGGCAGAAAAAGAGTTTTTCCGAACGAAAACCGGCATTGAATTGCTGCACTCGGTATATTTGAAATGACCTGCGGATTACCGCAGGTCATTTCCATCTGCTATATTCAATACTACGTGCTGGGCAAGCAGCATGCCCGCCGTGGCAGGTACCCATACAAGACTGCCGGGGACACTGCGGCGACCGGGAGGCGGGGCCTCGCTCTGCGCACTGTCCGCGGCTTCCTCTGCGCTGAAAACAACATTAAGGTGGTTTATTCCGCGGCGGCGCAGCTCCCGCCGGATGACCCGTGCAAAGGGACAGCCCTCTGTTTTTGAGATGTCACAGATGCGAAGTTGTGAGGCATCACACTTGTTCCCGGTCCCCAGAGCGGATACGATGGGGATGCCCCGGGTGAGGGCGCTTTCGATCAGGTCCAGTTTGCAGGCAACGAGATCGATGGCATCCACAATGAAATCGGGCGCGAGGGAGAACAGGCTTTCGTGGCTCTCGGCCTCATAGCGCATGGCAAGTTCCGTGACACGGCAAGCGGGGTTGATAGAGCGAACACGCGCGGCCATGACAGTGGTCTTGTCTCTGCCAACGGTTTCCTCCAACGCGCAGAGCTGACGGTTGCGGTTGGAAACGCTGACCTTGTCCTGATCAAGGAGTATCAGTTCACCGACACCACAGCGGGCCAGAGCCTCGACGCACCATGAACCAACGCCGCCGAGACCTACCACGGCAATCCGCGCTTTGCGCAGCTTTTCCATGGCATCGGCACCCAGCATGGCCTCCGCTCTTATAAAACGCTCGTCCATAATCACAACGCTCCTTAAAAATGGCGCGGCAGGGAGTCCTGCCGCGCCTGAAACATTTCTTACACGTAACGGAACATAAAGGTCTTTTCCACAGTGATGGGCTCGAGCTTTTCGGCTTCCCAGGCGCTGTAGGCCTCGCTGCGGAGGGCATTGTCCGCAATTACGCGGTTGTAGGGCATGTTCTCACCCACAAAGTAGATGAAGTGGTAACCGGAGTAAGCATCGCTTTCCCCATAAACCGTGGCGGTGTCACCGGGCTTGGCACCGGAGAAACAGAAGGAATCAAATTCGCCGACCATCTGGCCCTTGTAAATCCGCTGATACAGGCCGCCATTGGTATTGGAACCGGTGTCCTGAGAATACTCCTCAACAAGAGCAATGAAGCCTTCCTCGGTGCCGTCCCAGTCCTTCATGATGGTCTCCAGCTGCTCCTTGGCGATGTTCTTTTCCTCGTCGCTGAAGTCGCCGCTGCCGTCACTGTCAAGAGCCATAATGAGCAGATGACGCACGTCGACGGTGTTGTAATCATGGGTATCGATGCCTTCAAAGAAGTACACGGTGACGCCGCTGCTGCCATCCACAATATGGGTATCGCCTTCCATACGATTGGGATCCGTGAACCAGTCCTGGTTGTCGCCGGTGCTGGCAACGGCGGTGGTGAGCTCATTGACTTCCTTCTCGGCGTGCTTCAGGGCGGCGGCCTTGAAAGAGTCAACCGTGCCGTCGCAGTCTGCCTTGATGGCTTCGGCGATGGCCTGCGCTTCCTCCCGGGCTTCTTCCTCGGTGATGCCGGCTTCTTCATCGGCGGCGGCAGAGAGGAAGACACTCATATACTTGGCAGTATTGTACTGATCAGCGTTTTCCTCGTAGTGGGCATCCAGTTCCTCGACAGAGTACTCATAGCTGTTAATCTGAACGTTGGCGTACTCGTTGGCGATCTGAACGCGCTCAAGCATGCTGCGCAGCAGCTCTTCGTCCACGCCGTCGCCGTAATTGGCGGCAATATAGGAATCCAGACCGTAACCGTAGAGGTTGCCGTAGAAAGCAAGCATCTCGATCTCGGCATCAATAGCGGCCTTGCCATCCTCGCTGAGGGTGTAGCCGGCGGCCTGAGCCTCGTTATAGATGGCAGTAATCGTGCGCAGGAACTCGATACCCTCGTTCATGAAGTAGTCCTTCCAGGTCATGCTGGGGTCGAGGCTGCACTCCTGCTCATCCAGAGGCTTATTGGGATCCAGAAAATAGGAGATAAAGCTGGAGTTGTTGTTATAGAACTGCTGATAGGCCAGCTCGTAGGCGTAGCGAGTCTCGGCCACGGTGTAGTCCACACCGCCGATGTTCACAGCGGCAAGACCGTTGGAGAAGAGGCTGGAGTTTACAAACACGACCAGAGCGATCATGACCACCACCAGCGCGGCAACGGCAACGGCGATCTTGCGGGACTTCTTATCCTTCCTGGCCTTTTCCTGTGCGGCGGCCTCGGCGGGAGTGATCACGCCGGCTTCGCGGTCTTCAACGCGCTTTTTCTTGTACTGAGATGCACCCATTTGTTTCTTACTTCCTTTCCGTTCGGGGAAAATTCACCAAGTAAGTATATACTATCGACGCCTGGGTTTCAAGGGTTATTTTTAAAGAGTACACTGCGATCGTGCTGCAGTGCATCAGTTTTCAATGGTGCTGCTGTTTGACAATTGTAATTGAAGATTATCGGGCCGGGTGATATACTTTCCCCATGCGCATCGGCAATGGTCGATTTTTGCGTTGATGGGAAGGGGACGCTGTGCAATGAAAAGAATTGCTCTGACGATGATCTCTGTATTGCTGACATTTTCTCTTTGTGCCTGTAACAGCAGCGATGACGTCCCTGCCCGGGAGACCGCCGTGGCTACATCTGCGCCGCTCCCCTCAGAAGCCCCTCCTCTGAAACACAGGCATCGTTCGGGGTAGATCCAATGCCGGAACCGGTTCTGCCGGCGCTGGACCTTGCCATGCTGTTTGAGGAGGTTTCTGCAGAACACAAAGCCATGGTTGAAAACAAGGCGGCGCTGAATTCCATTGAGCAATATCTGGTTGAGGATCCGGAAACGGTGAATTTGTTGACCGGAGATGAAATTATGGAATTACTCTACAGCGCGCCTTCTCCGGCAACCATTACCTATGAAGAAGCAGTATCCGATGTGGATATATTGTTTCGTGCTTTCCGCTCCTCCTATGGTGCTTACTACTACTTTAGGGAGGAGGCTTTTCAGACGGCCCAGGCTGAAATATTGAAGCAGTTGCAGGGAAAGAAACTGATTTCCACCGATACGTTTGCCAAAACTCTGGCAGCCGCCTTTTCCTTTCTCCGGGATGCCCATAGCTGGGTATATAATCCTGTCTATGAAGAAAGCCTGCGCTGCGAGTATTTTTACACAGATCAGTTCTTTGCTGAAGACAGCGTCGGTTATTACCAGTATATTGGCGGGGAAAAGTGGTATGTAGAGTCCTTCTCCGACAGTACAGTGCGGATTGAGCCTGCTTTAACTGCCGAAGGGGAGATCCTGTACTCACCGGTATTATGCTGCACCATGGGCGATATGAAAACCAGTGCAGTAACACTGACCAACGCCGAGGGGCAGAAAGCAGAAGTAACGCTCAACTGGAACCTGAGTGAGCCTTACAGTCAAGCCTGCCGCACACCGGATTTTAAACTACTGGAAGAATACGGCATTGCGTATCTTTCCATTCGTTGTTTTGACAATGAATATGAGAGAGATCAGCTGGCGTAATTTGTTGCCAGCGGCAGGAGTGTACGGGAGGCTAAGCTGATTATTTTCGACATTCGTTCCAATGGCGGGGGCAGCGACAGGTATTGTGACGAATGGTTCAGGAGCTTCTGCGGTACAGTACCCCGTTACACCATGGCACACACAACCCGTGTCAGTCATCTGCGCAATGCGTGGCTGGTCAGCCACAGCGGGTATCCTGACCAGGGAAGCCCCGGTGCATACATACAGAAAGCATTTCAGGGGAAGCTGTTGGATAATCAAATTCCGATCATTGTACTGGTGGATGATACCTGCGGCTCGGCCGGCGAGAGTATGCTGAATTATCTGCGCGGCCTTGACAATGTGATCATCGTGGGAAGCAATTCCGCCGGTTACCAGCTGTGCGGCAATCAATCGACCATGTGGCTTCCTTACTCCAAGATTACATTTGCCTTTGGTTCCTCTCTTATGTTCCACTTTACCGATGAAAACGTGGATTACAGGGGATACATGCCGGATGTCTGGTGCAATCCGGCCGATGCGCTGGAAGCTGTTCTGAATATGCTGGTATGTTATGATCTGACGGACAGTGCCACCTGCCAGAGCCTGTTGGCGGATCCGCGGCTGCAAAAACCAGTAAATCTGACCATTCGTTGGCAGGATGTTGAGATATTGCCGGACAACCGCTTTGGCAGCATCATGGATAACGACGTTGTCCGCGTTTATGCCAACGGCGAGCCGGTTACAGATTTTACCGTAACATCCCACGCACCGGAGTTATTAGAGACCGCGGTTAGCTCTGACGGAACTCTTAGCCTGAACCGACTCCGGTCTTTTAATGGAACCCCTGTTGACTTTACCATCACCTATAACGAACAGAAGTTTGACTATCAATGTGTTGACAGCACCTGGGCTCCGGAATAGCAAAGAGGCTGTGATGCTGCCTCTAAAGAGACGGAAGAACGAGGTACCCGAAATGGGTACCTCGTTCCCGCATGGAGAAAGTTGAGGCAAAGAGGAACAGAGACAGATAGCTGATGCCGAGGCCTGTTTACCGAAGAAGCAAGGCAAATCCGAGGCAGATTGACCCGGCACACGATTTCCGGAACATCATGTGGGCTGTCTGCGGAACAAACCACACGTCCGGGCAAAAAAAGCAAGCTGAACGGATGCTGCAATATCCCCTGAGCTATGCGCAAAAACCACAACACCGGAAGGAAACACAAATACCTTGCCCTGGTCTGTACAACACTCCCACTGTTTGTTGCTGCCCATGGTCAATCCCAACAGGGCATCAGCTACCTGTCTCTATTCCTTTTACAACGCTGCCGGGCAGGCGGTTGCCCACCCGGCATTTTCTTCAGCGTCTGAGATTTTCAAAAATTGCGGTAGTACCCATTCCACCGCCGCAGCAGGAGGAGATGCAGGCGTACTTGCCGCCGTTCAATGCCAGCTGTTTCATGGCAAAGATGCTGATACGGGCACCGGAGGCCGCATTGGGGTGTCCGATGGCAATGGCACCACCCCAGGGATTCCAGTTGTCCATATTTACCTTCCCGCCCATGACGGTTTCCATTTCCTTGATGACAGCCAGATTCTGAGCCGCAAAAGCCTCGTTGCACTCGTATACATCCACATCGGCCAGTTTCAGCCCGGCCTGACGCAGCGCTTTCATATTGGAATAAGCAGCTGCCACACCCATGAGCGTGGGGTCGTAGCCCTCGTCGGCACCGGTGACCCACTTCAGTTTCGGTGTGAAGCCCAGTTCCAGCGCTTTTTCCTTCGTCATCATCAGAACGAAAGCCGCACCGTCGTTTCGACCGGAGGCATTGCCTGCGGTGGTAACGCCGCCTTCATAGATGGATTTCATGGATGCCAGCTTCTCCAACGTGACCTCGGGACGGGGGTGCTCGTCTTTTGTGATGAACTTTCCTGTCACAGGGTTGTACACCGGCACGATCTCATCACCCAGCCAACCGTTGGCGAAGGCTCTGGCCAGCTTCTGCTGGCTGCCGTAGGCAAACTCGTCGCAGGCCTCCCGGGAAATCTCCCATTTCCTGCCCATCAGATCGCTGTTATGGATCATGTTTGTATCCTGCTCATCGATGGGAGACAGGCGCGTTGCTGCGGGGGCATAGGCAATATCCCGATAGGGAGTGTTGGACATGGTATACCGGCCAGAGAGCCACTTGCTGTGACTCTCACAGCCGCCAACAATGGCAATATCGCTCATACCCATGAGGATTTTCCAAGCAGCGTGGTTGATGGCAGTGATGGCGCTGCCGCACTGCATCTCCACATACGTGGCAGATACATCAAAGGGAAGACCGGCCAGCTGTGCGGCGTAGCGGGGCGTAAACAGGGCCTTTTCATCCTCAATTACGTTGCCCAGCATCAGGTCATCCAAATGACCGCGTTCCAGAATGTTGGTACGGTCCAGCAAACCGCGGATCACCTGACCGGCAATTTCAACACCTGACAGATCCTTCAGACCTCCACCGCGCTTACCAAAGG
>SVLG01000014.1 GCA_015068055.1 Oscillospiraceae bacterium
GATATAAAGAGAAAATCCCGTCTGACTTCCTGTTAGAAATCAGACGGGATTTGTCCGTATGCACCCCGGAAACCGTCAGCTAACAGTTGATAAGTAAATTAGTTCCTTATCACTGTTAAGCCTTGGATCGCGGGGATTTTTCTTACCAGTCGCTGTCCCAGTCGGTGTAGCTGCTGTCCCAGTCATAGCTGGTATCCCAGTCCCAGTCATCGTCGTCCCAATCGTCGTCCCATGAGTCATAGGAATCATCGTCCCAGGAGTCGGAGTAGCTGTAATCGCTGCCGTAGTCGTAGTCATAGCCGTAGCTGTAATAGGGGCTGTAATAGGTGTCCACATAGGTGGTGGAGTCCTGACTGCTTTGCCCATCGGCGTCGGCGATCTTATAATCCCGCCAGTTTCTGGCAATCTCCTTTACCTTGGCGCAGGGCGACCAGGTCTCTGTGACCTCATCGTATATGTACCAACTGTCGCCAACATCTTCTACGTAGTAGTAGGTGTTTTCGTAGTAGTAATAGCCGTTGTCCGGCAGGACAATCGCCGCCACGAAAAACGCCGCAAGGATCAGCACCAGCAGCAGGGAAAAGATCCGCTTTCTTTTCGCTCTGGGGGTTTCAGCGGCTCTTGCGGAAGAAGCGCCAAAAGGGTTTGACACGCTCCTTTTTACCGGGTAGATACCCCGCTTGGCCTTCTGTTCGGTGACCTCCGTGCGCATCTTCTGGTAGAGCTCGTTGACGGCGTAGGCCTCGTCCTCGCCCCGGTAGCGGATGACCCGCGTACCGTCGGACTTATTCTTGTAGACGATGCAATTGCCGCCCTCGTCCTTATAGATGCCAAAGGCCCGGGGTTCCCGGATGTCTTCGCCCAGAAAGAAACGCATCTGTTGCAGAGGCAGGTTCTTGCTCTCGGCAAAGGCGCGCAGCTCCTCAATGGTCTTGGGCACGCCGATGCCGCTGCGCAGCATGTGCGCATTGGGCGCGCCGCAGAAGGAACATACTTCCTCGGTATCGTCGATGTAGTTATCGCAGTATTCGCACTTTACTCTCATGGCATTTCCCTCATCTGCAGTTTCAGCTCCTCGCCGCTGATGAGGCCGTCCCGCTGACAGGTCATGGTCAGAGCAGCCATTTCCACGGAGAGGTCGAGGATGTCATTTTTGAAAAGCTCCGTGTGCTGCTTTTCCAGCGCCGCGCAGAGATCCCGGAGACACTTCTCCGTATTCTCCCGGACGTTCTCCGCCACCACGCCGCTCTGCTCCAGCTCCGCGTACTTGCCGAGGATCTTGCCGAGGGTGGGCAGATAGTAGTTGAAAAACTGGGAGAGTTTTTTGGCCTCCTCCGGCTGTTTTTTCAGCTCCTGCATAATAAGATCGGCCCGCTTGGCCACGGCATCGCCAAGGGCGCGGATCTCCGCGTCCTTCACTTTTGCCGTCATGCGCTTAAGTTCGGTAAGATCGCGATTTCCCTGCTGCACGGCGGGCTGCGATGCAGGGACTGCCGCATCCTTCGGCTTTTTGAAGGCAAAGTACAGCACCACCGCCACCAGAGCCAGCAGCAGTGCGCCGCCGATCAGCAGGAGTTTGCCCAAAAATCCCAATACGCTCATGTTTTATCCTTTCACGCTGCCGCCGCAGTATTCGCAGCAGCCCTTCGCGTCCGGGGTCGTGGTAGCACCGCAGTTGGGGCAGGTGACCACGGCCTTGGGCTTTGCCTCCTCCCGGGCAGCCACACGCTGGGCCTGCCGGGCCCGGAGGACGGCCGCCTTGATGTCCCGGGCCATCTCCTCGCACTCATGGTACTCCATATTCAGTCCGGGGTCGGGTTTGCGGAATTCGGGCACGGCCTGCCCGTGGGTGGTCTCGATGCTGTAGGGGTTGAGCTTGAACTTCATCTCGTCAAAGTAGGGGTGATCCACCCGCAGGATGACGAAAAAGTCGTAGGAATACTTATAGCGGGGCGGGCGGTAGCTGACGAGCTTACCTTCCTTATCCTTGGTCATATCCTCCCGGCGCATCTCGTCAATATCGATGTCGCAGCCCAGCAGCTGGGAGAAGTCGAGGATGTCGGGGTTGTCGGAGAGATCCCGTTCCTCACTGACACAGAACTTCCGGGCATCCTCGTCCAGCAGGAGCTTTTTCATCTTGCCGTAGCCGTCGGTGATGTGGAAGGCGGCAACCGCCGCTTTGTTCTCCTCACGGTAGCGAAGCTGCTCGTTGATCTCCTCCACGCTGCTCTCGCGGCGCTCGGTAAACCACGGGGAGAGTTTGGCGGCGCAGTGCTTGCACATGTTGCCGTCGGCCAGTTTCCGGTTGCCCAGAAGGCCGATCTCACCGCCGCAGATGGAGCACTCTTTCTTTTTGAAAACGTCAAAAAGTCCCATATCGTACCTCTCAGACCATGTCGCCGTCGTCAAAGGGGTCGCCGCATTCGGGGCAGAACTTCGGGGCCTTGCTGCCCTTTTCCGGCTCCCAGCCGCACTTGTCACACTTGTACTGAGGCACGCCCGTGGGCTTCTTCGCTCCGCACTCGGGGCAGAACTTGCCCTTATTCACGGAGCCGCAGCTGCACTGCCAGCCCTCCGCCGCGGGCTTGGGTGCCCCGCATTCCGCGCAGAACTTACCGGTATTCACCGCGCCGCAGCTGCACTTCCACCCGGCAGCGGGTGCGGGCGTGGGAGCGGGCTGCTGGGCTGCCATCTGATAAAGTTCGGAGGCGTTGAGGCCACCCTGATTCTGCGCCATATTGAGACCCATAAAGCCCACAGCGGCACCGGCGCTGTTTTTGGCGGCATCCTGCATGGAGGCGCCCTGAGAACCGGCCAGATAGGCCGCGGCGGCCCGGGGATCGCCCAGCGCCTGCAGATGCTTGATGAGCCGCTCGTCCTCCTCACTGGCCTTGACACTGGCCATGGCCACCCGCTGGATTTCGATGCCGCGGAAGTCACGCCAGCGCTCGCTGAGCTCGGTGGCCAGAGCGTCGGAAAGTTCCTGGGTGTGGCCGGGAAGGGCACTGTAGCGAATGCCCAGCGCGGAGATGCGGGCAAAGGCAGGCTGCAGGGCGGTCAGCAGCTCGCTCTTGAGCTGACTGTCCAGCTGCTCTCTGGTGAAGCTGCCGGAGATATTGCCGCAGACATTGGTATAGAAAAGCAGAGGGTTCGTGATTTTATAGCTGTATTCGCCGAAGCAGCGGACAGAGATATCCACGTCGATGCCGGCCCGCTGATCCACCACCCGGAAGGGAACGGGAGAGGGCGTGCCGTACTTGTTGCCGATGATCTCCTTGGTGTTGAGGTAATAGACCCTCTGATCCTTGGGCGTAACACCGCCAAAGGTGAAGCGCTTGCCGATGTTCTCAAAGACCATACGGACACCCTCGCCCAGATCACCGCAGAAAACGGAGGGTTCGGTGGAGGAATCGTAAGTATATTCGCCGGGTTCGGCACAGACCTCGGCGATCTTGCCCTGATCCACGATGATCATGCACTGGCCGTCGGCCACCACGATCACGGAACCGTCGGTGATGACATCGTCGCCGGCGCGGTGCCCGACCTTCCGGCCCCGCACCGCCAGCACATCGGCGCTCAGTCCCTCACACTTGAAAAAGTCCTTCCACTGCTCGGAAATAACGCCGGTCACCGAGCCGAGAGCCGCTCTGATAAGTCCCATACTTAAGCTCCTTTCAAATATTCTGCTTAAATTATATCATATTTTTAAACATTCAGCAATATAAGAGCCGCCAGAATAATGCCCAGCGCGATCCATTGGCGCTTTTTGAGCGTTTCCCCAAAAAGCAAAAGTCCCGACACCGTTACCACCAGTATGGTGCCTACGCTGTAGCTGGGATAGACAATGACCGCCGGGAGATCCGAGAGGGAACGCAGGAGAAATTTGGTAGCAAAGAAGTTGGGTACGGCCAGCAGTGTGCCCCAGAGCGCCTCTGCACGGCCGATGCCTTCGCCCTTGTGCCACAAAAGTCCAAGGCAGAGCAGCAGGGCTGCGGCAAAGGTGTAGAGCAGGAAATGCTCCGAGAGGGCGGCGCTGCCCAGCTCCTCAAAGAGCTTGCACATGGTGTCGGCGGTGCCGCCGCAGAGGAGCAGCAGCAAAAGCCCGCCCTTTATACCGCCGAGGCCCGTGCCCTTTTCGTAGTTGATGAGAACGATGGCGAGAACCGCCAGCACAAAACCGATCCCCTGCAGCGCCGTGGGCAGCTCCCCAAAGAGCAGTACCGACACCGCAATGGGTACCAGCAGGCCCAGCTTCATGAAGATGGAGGAGAGGACGATGCCGTTTTTCGCCGTGCAGCTCTGCAGCAGCACGAAGTTCACCAGAAATAAAACGCCGTTGATGCCGCCGATGCCCAGCGCCAGACCCAGCCCCGGCTCATCTGCAGGCAGCAGACGAAAGCCGCCGTACAGGGCGGAGAGCAGGGAGCAGACGATGTAGTTCGCGGCCAGCATACCGGTGTTGGAGCGGAGCTTCCCACCGCTGACGCGCATGACCACGCTGATGCAGCTGCTGGACAGGATGGCAAGGATGAGATAGATCATAAAAGACCTCCGGAGACATTGTTCCCTTCTATCATACCACAGCTGCGGCGGATTGCAAGAAAGAGAGCGCCGATGCATGGCATCGGCGCTCTCTTTTCAGCTTTCTTCCAGACTGTCGCCCTCGTTCCAGTAGGGGCTTTCCATGGGACTCTGGCGGTGGGTCTCGTTCTGGTAGCGAACCACGACTTTGGATGCCAGCTCCACCGGCAGCAGCGTACCCGCACCGGCCACACAGCCGCCGGGACAGGCCATGCCCTCCAGCAGATAGCCGTCGTACTTTCCGGCCTTGGCCAGAGTCATGAGCTTCCGGCAGTCCCGGAGACCCTGGGCGCTGGCGGTTTTGATCTCAAAACCTTTGGTGTTTTTGATGTGATCGGCCACGGCGGTGGCCACGCCGCCGCTGACGGCAAAGCCACGGCCCGCGGCGGTGCCTTCGTTGGCGGTGGGGGCCTCCTCCAGCTGGGCAAAGTCAATATCCTTTGCCTCAAACATGGCCTGCAGTTCCTCAAAGGTCAGCACAAAGTCCACGTCCGAGCGGATGTCCTCCCGGATGGCCTCCAGCTTCTTGGCGGCGCAGGGGCCTACAAAGACCACCCGGCAGCCCGGGTACTTGCGCTTCATGAGCCGGGCGGTGTAGACCATGGGTGTCAGGGTCATGGAGACCTTGTCCCGTTCGGAGGGGAAGAACTTGTAGACCATGTCATGCCAGCTGGGGCAGCAGGAGGTGGCCATGTAGTTCATCTCCGCCGGCACCTCCCGGAGGAAGTCCTTGGCCTCCTCAATGGTGCAGATATCCGCACCCACGGCGACCTCCACCGTTTCCGAAAAGCCCAGCATCTTCATGGCGGTGACGATGCGGCCGGGGGTGGAGTGTTTGCCGAACTGGCCCACAAAGGCCGGGGCCACAATGGCCACCAGCCTGTCTCCCCGGAGGATGGAACGGATCACCTGATAGATCTGGCTCTTGTCGACGATGGCGCCGAAGGGACAGCTTACAAGGCACTGGCCGCAGGCCACGCACTTGTCCTGATCGATCTTCGCCCGGCCGTGTTCGTCCATGCCGATGGCATCCACGCCGCAGGCGGCCTGACAGGGCCGCTCCAGATGAAGGATGGCGTGGTAGGGGCAGGCGGCGGCACACTTGCCGCAGCGGATGCACTTGTCCGGGTTGATGTGACTGCGGCCGTTGTCAAAGTAGATGGCGTCTTTGGGGCAGACCTGCTGACAGGAGGCCGCCAGACAGTTCTGGCAGTGGGTTGAGACCCGGTACTGATCCGTAGGGCAGATATGACAGGCATAGGGGATGATGTTGATGAGGGGCGGTTCGTAGTACTGCTCGGCCACGGCAGCCTCCTCCATACCGTCGGTCATGAGGACGCGGGTCTGGACCGGGCGCAGGGAAAGACCCATGGCAAGGCGCACCCGCTCGGCGGCGATGGCCCGTTCCAGAAAGACGGAGTCCCGGTGCCGGGGCATGTCGCCGGGTACAATGACAAAGGGGAGATCCTCTGCGTGGGAATAGTCTCCGCCGTTGTAGGCCATACGGGCCACTTCGGTAAAAACCTTTTTGCGAATGTCAGTGATCAGAGAGGGAATGCCGCGCATAGTACAGTCTCCTTTCCAGGTGGAAAAGACGGCAGCGGGTGCTGCCGTCTTTTCGTTTATTTCAGGCCAGGAAGCCCTTGAGGATGCGGTCCTCGGCCTCCTCCTCGGTGAGTCCCAGGGTCTGCAGCTTGAGAAGCTGGTCACCGGCGATCTTGCCAATGGCGGCTTCGTGGATGAGCTGGGCGTCCACGCAGTTGGCGGCGATCTCCGGCACAGAGCTGATACGGGCGTCGCCCATGATGATGGAGTCGCACTGGACGTGGCCAAAGCAGCGGGCGTTGCCCACTACCTTGGGGACAAAGCGCTGCCAGGACTTGTCCTGGGCCACGCTGCGGGAGATGACCCGGCCCCTGGCATCGTCACCGTTGAGATCGATCTCCATATAGGAGTCGGCCCACTGCTCGCCGTGGGTGAGAAGGCGCTCGGTGATGACCACTTCGGCGTCCTTTTCGCAGACGATGGTGGTCTTGCGGTCGGTGGAGTCCACGCCGCCGATCTGGCTCGTGTCCATCTGCAGGAAGGCTCCCTCGGCCAGATACGCGCGGGTCTCCGGGTTCATGATGCGCCCGCCCCTGCCGTCACCGTCGCCGTAGTGTTTCTCCACGTACTTTACCCGGGCTCCCTTGCCGATATGCATGGTGTGGATGCCGTCGTGGCGGGAGGCATCGTCACCGCAGTTGTGGATGCCGCAGCCGGCAATGATGGTGACGTCGGCACCCTCGCCGATGTAGAAGTCGTTGTACACCGTCTCCTGTATGCCGCTCTCGGTGATGATTACGGGGATGTGACAGCTCTCGGTGCAGCCGGGGGCGATGTGGATATCAATGCCGGGGTTGTCGGCCTTGTTTTCAATGCGGACGTTCTCGGTGCTGACGCGGTCGGCGCAGCCGGAGTCCTTGCGTATGTTGTAGGCACCGGCGGCCTTGCCGTCCTTCATCTCGGCGATGCGCTCCAGCAGAGCGATGTCGCCCCTGCTCAGTTCGCTCATTTCGTGGCCCCCTTCTCTCCGTAAACCGCCGGGCAGGCGCCCAGCGTGCTCTTGACGATGGCCGGGAACACCTCGTCCCGGCTGCCCCGGTGGGCAATGCCGCCCTTTTCCACCACCACGATCTCATCGGCCAGAGAGATAATGCGCTCCTGATGGGAGATAATGATCATGGTGCAGTCCTGCCGGGCGTGAATTTCGCTGAAGGTCTCGGTGAGCCGGGCAAAGCTCCAGAGGTCAATGCCGGCTTCGGGCTCGTCCAGAATCATGAGCGCGGGGTTGCGGGCCAGAATGGTGGCAATCTCAATGCGCTTGACTTCGCCGCCGGAGAGACTGGTGTCCACTTCCCGGTCCAGATAGTCATTGGCGCAAAGCCCCACCTGCGTGAGATAGCTGCAGGCCTTGCCTTTGGGCAGGGGGCTGCCCGCGGCGATGTTCAGCAGATCCCGGACGCGGATGCCCTTGAAACGGGGGGGCTGCTGAAAGCCGTAACCGATGCCCAGCCGGGAGCGCTCGGTGATACCCAGATGGGTGATGTCCTGCCCGTTCCAGAGGATGCTGCCGCCGGTGGGCTGCACAAGACCCATGATGCTCTTGGCCAGGGTGGTCTTGCCGCCGCCGTTGGGGCCGGTGAACACCACCAGCTTTTTGTCCGGGATGGTCAGAGATACGTCTTTGAGTATTTCAACCGTTCCGTTTTCGTCATGAACGGTGTAGGATAAATTCCGCAGTTCCAGCACAGAAGCTACCTCCGTTGTGCTTCAAAGGGCACAAAACAGCACCCACTTGAAATATTTGCCATGTAATGTTATAATGATTAATCGAGTATGTCAAGCCTTTTTAAATCGCCCCGGAATGGCATAATCTGGCTTTCACCCGCAAGTTCGGAGGATTCCTTCATGCGCAGAAGAAAAAGACGCGGAAAGGCGTTCAAAAGACTTATACTTTTCCTGATCATGGTGCCGGCAGCGGTATGGCTGCTGGTGCGCGTCAGCGTGCGCAGTGACACCACGGTGGAGTATGCGCCCGTGGATACCAGCGTCTCCATACAGACGGGTACGGATGCGGCCCCCATGCCCACGGCCGAGGTAATCTGGACCTATCCCGAGGGCTATGTAGATCTTTCCGACCTGCCCGAGGTGGATCTGAGTACCTGGCAGTTTACGCTGGTGAATGCGTTGGATCCGGAGAACTACATCCGCGACAGCTTTGTGCCCCAGCTTGCCAATGTGGAGGGCTTTCAGGTCCGCGTGGATGTGGACGGCCCCCTGCAGGAGTTCCTTACCGCTGCCCGGAATGCGGGCTTCACGGTGAATATCTCCCGGGCCTATATGTCCTATTATGAGATATCCTATAAATTTAACGGCGTGGCCAGCGGTCTTGCGGACGGCCAGGGCATGGACTATGCCGCCGCCGTGGAAGAAGCCAAGACGATTACCCACTATCCCGGCACCGACGAGCACCAGCTGGGCGTGGCGGTAAACTTTGTGGACGGTGAGGGCAACTGGCAGGCCAGTTCCCCGGCCATGAAGTGGATGGCGGAGCACTGCCATGAGTACGGCTTCATCCTCCGCTACCCTATGGGCTGCAGCGAGGATACCGGCTGGGAGTACACCCCCAACCAGTTCCGCTATGTGGGCAAGGAAGCCGCCGCCTATATCATGGAAAAGGGCATCTGTCTGGAGGAATTTCTGGACGCCTATGCCCGGGCGAAGGAGCAGCAGATGAATGAGTAACTCTTACCAGGATACCATCGCCGCCGTTGCCACCGGCGGCGTTGTTTCTGCCGTGGGCATCCTGCGGCTTTCCGGGCCGGACACGCTGGCGATCGTGGATAAGGTATTCCGTCCGGCGTCGGGCCGGGCCATGTCCCTTTCCGAGGACAGAAAGCTTCGCTACGGCGAGCTTCTGGACGAGAAGGGGCAGGTGCTGGATCTGGGGCTCTGCACCGTGTCCCGGGGACCGGGCAGCTACACCGGTGAGGACACGGCGGAGTTTCAGTGCCACGGTTCTCCCATGGTGCTGCGGGAGGGGCTGGCTGCCCTGTTTGCCGCCGGTGCCCGGCAGGCGGGCCCCGGTGAGTTTACCCGCCGGGCCTTTCTCAACGGGCGGCTGGATCTGACCGCCGCCGAGGCTGTGGCGGACATCATTGACGCCGAGACTCCCCAGGCCGTGCGCAACGCCGCCGGTCAGCTGGGCGGCGCCGTCTGCCGCCGGGTGGAGGGAGTATACAGCCGCCTCTCCGATGTCTGCGCCCACTTCCACGCGGTGCTGGACTACCCGGACGAGGACATTGAGGACTTCACTCTTGCGGCCTATGCCGAAAGCCTCCATGCTGCGGAGGCAGACCTCCGGGCCCTGCTGGATACCCATCAGCGGGGACGCTTTCTGGATAAGGGCCTCCGCTGCGCCCTCATCGGCAAGCCCAACGCGGGCAAGTCCTCTCTGCTGAACGCCCTGCTGGGCTATGAGCGGGCCATCGTCACTGCCATCCCCGGCACCACCCGGGACACCCTCTCCGAGCGGGTAAACCTGAACGGCGTGCTGCTGCAGCTTACCGACACCGCCGGCATCCGCGATACCGACGACACCGTGGAGGCCATGGGCGTGGAACGCAGCCGACAGGCCGCCGAGGGGGCAGAGCTTTGTCTCGCGGTATTTGACGGGAGCCGGACGTGGGAGGAGGCCGACGAGGCCATTGCGGCTCTGGCCGCCGCGTCCGGCTGTGCCGTGGCGCTCATCAATAAATGTGATCTTCCCCAGAAGCTGGAGCGGGAAAAGCTCGCCGGGTTTGACCGCATCCTCTGCGTTTCTGCCCTCCGGGGCGAGGGACTGGAGGCGCTGGGCGAGACGGTGGCGGAGCTTTTTCCCCTGCCCACGGCCGCCGTCGGCGAGATCCTCACCAACGCCCGCCAGGCAGAGGCTGCGCAGCGTGCCCTGGAGGCCATGCATGCCGCCCGGACCGCTATGGAGCGGGGCTTCACCCCCGATGCGGTCCTTACCAGCGTGGAGGAAGCCATGGAGGCCCTGGCCGAGCTGACGGGCCGACGTGTCCGCGAGGACGTGACCAACCGGATTTTTGCCCGTTTTTGTGTGGGAAAGTGAGTTTTTAGGCAATATTCCTGTTGTTTTGCCCGTACAAACGTGCTATAATGCACGCTCAGAATGATATTTCATTAGGAGGAAGATATATGAGTAAAAAGTACGTGTACCTTTTCAGCGAAGGCAATGCCGGTATGCGTGAGCTTCTGGGCGGCAAGGGAGCCAACCTTGCCGAGATGACCAACATTGGTCTGCCTGTTCCCCAGGGCTTTACCATCAGCACCGAAGCCTGCACCCAGTTCTATGAGGACGGCCGTAAGATCAACGACGAGATCATGGCCGAAATCATGGAGAACATTGAGAAGATGGAAGCCATCACCGGCAAGAAGTTCGGCGATCTCGAGAACCCCCTGCTGGTTTCCGTCCGCTCCGGCGCCCGCGCTTCCATGCCCGGCATGATGGACACCATCCTGAACCTGGGCCTCAATGAGGACGTGGTCAATGTTATGGCCAAGAAGTCCAACAACCCCCGCTGGGCCTGGGACTGCTACCGCCGCTTCATCCAGATGTACTCCGACGTGGTTATGGAAGTGGGCAAGAAGTACTTCGAGCAGCTCATCGATGCCATGAAGGAAGAGAAGGGTGTTACCCTGGACGTGGACCTCACCGCGGAGGATCTGCAGAAGCTGGCCGGCCAGTTCAAGGCTGAGTACAAGGCCAAGATCGGCGAGGACTTCCCCGCCGACCCCAAGGAGCAGCTCATGGGCGCCATCAAGGCCGTGTTCCGTTCCTGGGACAACCCCCGCGCCAATGTCTACCGTCGTGACAACGACATTCCCTACAGCTGGGGCACTGCCGTCAACGTGCAGATGATGGCCTTCGGCAACATGGGCGACGACTGCGGCACCGGCGTGGCCTTCACCCGTGACCCCGCCACCGGCGAGAAGAAGCTCATGGGCGAGTTCCTGACCAATGCGCAGGGCGAGGACGTGGTCGCCGGCGTGCGTACCCCCATGCCCATCGCTCAGATGGCCGAGAAGTTCCCCGCTGCCTTCGAGCAGTTCCAGCAGGTTTGCAAGACGCTGGAGGACCACTACCGCGACATGCAGGACATGGAGTTCACCGTGGAAAACGGCAAGCTCTACATGCTCCAGACCCGTAACGGCAAGCGTACCGCTCAGGCCGCGCTGAAGATCGCCTGCGATCTGGTGGACGAGGGCATGATCGATGAGAAGCAGGCCGTTCTGATGATCGATCCCAGAAACCTGGACACCCTGCTGCATCCCCAGTTCGATGCCAAGGCTCTGGCCGAGGCCAACCCCGTGGGCAAGGGTCTGGGCGCTTCCCCCGGCGCTGCCTGCGGCAAGATCGTCTTCACCGCAGAGGACGCCGTCGCCTGGAAAGAGCGCGGCGAGAAGGTCGTTCTCGTTCGTCTGGAGACCTCTCCCGAGGACATCACCGGCATGAAGGCCGCTCAGGGCATCCTGACCGTCCGCGGCGGCATGACCTCTCACGCTGCCGTTGTGGCCCGCGGCATGGGCACCTGCTGCGTCTCCGGCTGCGGCGAGATCGCCATGGACGAGGAGAACAAGAAGTTTACCCTTGCCGGCAAAACCTATCACGAAGGCGACTTCATCTCCATCGACGGCTCCACCGGTAAGATCTACGACGGCATTATTCCCACCGTGGACGCCACCATCTCCGGCTACTTCGGCCGCATCATGGGCTGGGCTGACCAGTTCCGTTCCCTGAAGGTCCGCACCAATGCCGACACCCCCCGCGATGCCAGCAAGGCCCGCGAGCTGGGTGCCGAGGGCATCGGTCTGACCCGTACCGAGCATATGTTCTTTGAGGCTGACCGTATCGCCGCCTTCCGCGAGATGATCTGCTCCGACACCGCTGCCGAGCGCGAAGCCGCCCTGCAGAAGATCCTGCCTTATCAGCAGAGCGACTTTGAGGGCATCTACGTGGCTCTCGAGGGCACTCCTGTTACCATCCGCTTCCTGGATCCCCCGCTGCATGAGTTCGTCCCCAACACCGAGGAGGAGATCGAACTGCTGGCCAAGACCCAGGGTAAGAGCGTGGAGGCCATCAAGAACATCATCACCGGTCTCCATGAGTTCAACCCCATGATGGGCCACCGCGGCTGCCGTCTCTGCGTTACCTATCCCGAGATCGCCAAGATGCAGACCCAGGCCGTCATCCGCGCCGCCATCAATGTTCAGAAGGCTCACCCCGAATGGGTTGTCAAGCCCGAGATCATGATCCCCCTGACCTGCGAGGTCAAGGAGTTCAAGTTCGTCAAGAAGATCGTTGTGGAGACCGCTGAGGCCGAGATCGCCGCCGCCGGCGTGAAGCTGGCATACGAGGTCGGCACCATGATCGAGATCCCCCGCGCCTGCCTGACCGCCGACGAGATCGCCGCCGAGGCCGACTTCTTCTGCTTCGGCACCAACGACCTGACCCAGATGACTTACGGCTTCTCCCGTGACGACGCCGGCAAGTTCCTCAACGCCTACTACGACACCAAGATCCTTGAGAACGATCCCTTCGCCCGTCTCGACCAGAGCGGCGTTGGCAAGCTCATGGAAATGACCATCAAGCTGGGCAAGCCCGCCAACGAGCATCTGCACGTGGGCATCTGCGGCGAGCACGGCGGCGACCCCACCAGCGTGGAGTTCTGCCACAAGATCGGCCTGGACTACGTGTCCTGCAGCCCCTTCCGTGTGCCCATCGCTCGTCTGGCTGCCGCTCAGGCCCAGATCAAGTATCCTCGTTAAATGTTTTTTGCGGCACACTTCCCCTGCGGAAGTGTGCCGCCATTATTAAGGAGGAATGACCATGCAGTTTAAAATGATCCACGAAAACTACAACGTCCGGGATCTGGGCGTATCGCTGGCCTTCTACGAAAAGGCGCTGGGCCTTACCGAACGCCGCCGCAAGGAGGCCGCCGACGGCTCCTACGTTATTGTATTCATCGGAAGTGACAGCACGGACTTTGAGCTGGAGCTTACCTGGCTCCGGGACCACCCGGAGGCCTATGACATTGGCGAAGCCGAGTTCCACCTGGCCTTCCGCACCGATGACTTTGCCGCCGCCCATACCCTTCATGAGGCGATGGGCTGCATCTGCTTTGAAAATCACGAAATGGGGCTCTACTTCATCCAGGATCCGGACGGTTACTGGCTGGAGATCCTCCCCGCGAGATAAGGAAAGTAAAAAGGGCCCGCCGACTGCAGCTGCAGTCGGCGGGTCCTTTTCCGTTTCGTCAGAGGGGTGGATCATTCGGTGCTTTTTAACGGCTGACGGGAGGCTTTTTCGTCTTTCAGTATGCGCCACAAAGTGCTGCGGCTGATGTTCAGACGATTTGCGGTTTTTGTGGCGTTTTTCTTTTCCTCGTGGTATACACGCAAAATGATGTCTCTGGTGATTTCTTCCAGAGTTCGCTCCAGATCCAGTTTCTTTTCGCGGGGGTCCTCGGGCTGCATCAAATCCAGAGAAAGCACCTGCTGCACCTGCTCGTCGGAAATAAAGGAGGAGGTGGCCTGTGTCACGAGATCGCAAATTGTTTGTGCCAGCTGGTCAATGTTTCGTTCCCAGCGGTGGTTTTGCAGCGTGAGCATGGCCTCTCTGGTAAAGCCGACCACCCTTGTGCCCAGACGGACATTCACGGCGTTGATATAAAGGCCTGCCAGGGAGGGGATGTCCTCTCTGCGCTGTGAGAGGGGGAGAAGGACCAGACGCAGGCAGTGTATGGTTTCGCAAAGGTAAAGATAAAGATCCTTTTGAATTGAAAATCCGCAGTCCAGTGCGTAGGAAAAGTAAAGGCGGTTTGATCGCACGGCGCTGCTGCGCAGATAAAGCCAAAGCTGCCGCTGATATTCTGCCGGTGCGGCGTTGATGTGCCGGAAGTAGATGGACAAACCCAGAGAGCTGAGGGGGGAGTCATCGCTTTTCAGCAGAAACTCCCAGGCGGAAGCATCAAAAGCCTCTGCATCGATAAGGAGAAAAGAACTGTGTTTCTGCTTGCTCTGGGAATAAATGTAATGGGCGAAGCGGTCTGTGCCGGTGCCGATTTCCCCTTCGATGAGGACGGGGGCTGTGGTGGCTGCATAGCGTTTGCAGAGACTGCGCAGATCGGCGCCTGCCACGCTGTTGCCCAGATAGTATTCCAGCGGGTTGCTGTTGTCGAGCTCGCTGTCGGCAGAGAGGTAGCGGATGCCGCTTTTGTCAATGAGCTCATAATTGGCTTTTCTGGCGATGGAATATACGCAGTAATCCTCGCCGCCTGAATAAATAGCCCGGCCGCGGACGGTAAAGAGCTCACCCTTGATGTGGAAGACGCGGGAGAGGCCGCCCTGGGCGATGACGGTGGAAAAGCGCTTCTGCAAAAAAGCGGTGACCGGCCCGGGGAGTTCCATCTCGGTGGAAAAAATCCGTTTTCCCGCTGCCGAGTAAACCTGGGTGGCCTCCCTGTCTGTGCGCAGAATATCGGAGAGCAGAGAGGCCTGCTTTCCCAGAACCCCGTAATGGCGGTAGAATTCCTTGACGCTGTCGATGGCGGCTTCCACGCTTTCAATACCGGATACGATTAAAAGGCCGTTCATGCCAAAGCCCTTTGCACAGTTTACCGAAATCATGTCCCCGGCGATGGTGCGTATGCCCTGCTCGCGCAGCTGCAGAAGCCGCTGTTCACATTCTTCGGCGCTGTGGATGGGGTGTACCTTGTAGTCGTATTGCATGATGTCCCGAAGCATGCTGGCCGGCTGCGTTACGCTGGAAAATCCGACCACAGCAAATTCTTCTCCGGTGCTCTGGGCCAGCCGGATTGTCCGCAGCACATCGTATACGGACGGAACGATGTCATAGGAAGGGATGTCCACATGACGGCGTATGGTTTCGGCGGTTCCGCCGCGGGAGATGATGGCGTCTATGCTCTTGTCCCGGTTTTCCAGAACAGCCTTCAGGCCGTCGTCCAGATTTCCCATATGAATGATCATTTCCACATCGCTGCGCTGTTCGGCGATGTTGTTCATGAGGTGATACATCCCTTCGTAAGGGGGGATGCAGAGAAGGCGAAGTTTTTTCATAATCGTCCTCGTCAGTTTTTTCTATAGAATAACAAAACTGTTCATAAAAAAACAATAAAAAAATTAATATTGTCACTTCTGCACATGGGAGATAAATGTTTTGGTCAAAAGTGTATGATTTTTTATCACTTTTCCCAATGGTGTTTCAAATTAAAACGCTTTTTCTGCGTGGAATTCTTTCCAAACCACATCAATCTATATAGAATATTCTCAAAGAAATGCAGACGAAGAGAAGGGAACATGCCGAAAAGGCGCAACGGATTTAGGGGTGATAATTACGGATGATAAAGCTGCTGATAATTGCGGACGACATTACCGGCACACTGGACACCGGTGTAAAATTTTCTGCCGCCGGGGTCAGCACCAAAATCGTTGTCGACATAGACTACGTGTTCACCCAGGCGGAGGAGTCAACCGTTCTTGTATTATGCGTACCTACACGGCATCTTCCGCCGGAGAAAGCCTACCAGATGGTGAGAGAAGTTGTCCGGCGCGCGGTTTCCGCGGGGATTCGGTACATCTTCAAAAAAACAGATTCGGCCCTGCGGGGAAATGTGGGTGCGGAATTGAGCGCGGTTGTGGATGCCAGCGGGGAAAGCGAGCTTTGTTTTATTCCCGCACTTCCCGCCATGAACCGCGTTACCCGCGAGGGAGTCCATTACATTGATGGCATTCCGGTACATCAAAGCGTGTTCGGGGAAGACCCCTTTGAACCGGTAAAAGAAAGCTATATTCCGGCGCTTTTGCAGGAGCAGTGTCGTTTCCGGGTTGATGTGGCAAGCGGTTGCTTACCGCCTTTACCGGCCCCGGCGGAAAAGAGAATACTGGTTTTCGATTGCTCTGAGCAGGAGGAAATGACCGAGCTGGTGAAGGCGCTCTGGAAAGAGAAACGGTTTCGTCTTTTTGCGGGCTGCGCCGGTTTGGCGGAGAGTCTGGCCTCCTATCTCAGCAGCGGAGAACAAACAAGCTTTTCCCCGGAACGATTGATCGTGCTGTGTGGAAGCGTTAACCCGATATCCCGCCGACAAATCGACTATGCCGGCAAAAACGGTTTTTACCGCGTCCATGTACCAAGCGGGGTTCTGCTGGAAGATGACGGGCTCTCCGGCCGGGAAAGCCGTCGCTTTCTGGAGGAGCTCTGGGACCTGTATGAGGAAGGAAAAAGCATCATACTGGACACCCAGCGGGCAGAGGACGGAAAAATGCAGGAGCAGCCGGAGAACATGACGGCGGAGGAAATGCGCCAGCGGATCGCGGCGCGGATGGGAAGCGTTCTGAAAGCGCTGATTGACCGGGGGGCCGCCTCCCGCCTTATGATCATTGGCGGGGATACGCTGTTGGCTGTGTTGGAGGACCTTGGTGTTCAGGAGTTAACACCGCTGCAGGAACTGCAGTTTGGCGTCGTTCTAAACAGAATCAGCTATCGCGGCCGGACATATGAGCTTATTTCCAAATCCGGTGGCTTTGGCACCGAGGACTTGCTGGTGACGCTTTTGGATGCAGCGAAGGGACCGTGAATATGTGATAAGGGAGGAATAGATGTGTCTTTGGAAACTTACAATATGGCCATGCCCCGGACCGTCTACAGTGGTAAAAACGCCCTGGATAATCTGAAAAACGCCGTAAAAGGCGCCCACAAGGTGGCAATCTTTACAGACAAGGGCATTCTCAGCACCGGCTTGGTGGACCTTCCACTGGCCAGACTCCGGGAGATTGACATGGAAACCGTAATCATCTCCGATCTGCCCCCGGAGCCCAGTTATATGCAGGTGCAGAAATTGGTTGATGAGTTTCGCTCCAGCGGCTGCGACTTCATCGTGGCGGTAGGCGGCGGCAGCGCCATGGATACGGCCAAGCTTGCCAGCCTTCTTGCCACCGAGGCCTACACCGTCAAAGACTTGCTGGAGGACCCGCTTCTGGCAGAGAAGACCGTGCGGACCTGTCTCATTCCCACCACGGCCGGCACCGGCTCCGAGGCAACGCCCAATGCCATCGTGGCGGTTCCCGAAAAGGAACTGAAAGTTGGCATCGTCAACCCCGGTATGATCCCCGACTTTGTTATTCTGGATGCCGAGATGATTCGGAAACTCCCCCGCAAGATCGCGGCAGCTACGGGTGTGGATGCCATGGCCCATGCCATCGAGTGTTTCACCAGCAGAAAGGCAAATCCCTTCAGCGACTTTTTCGCCCTGGAGGCCTTTGACATCATTCTTAATAATATCGAGACAGCCTGTGATGACCCGGAGGCCCTGGAAGCGAAAAATCGGATGCAGATCGCCGCATTTTACGCCGGCGTTGCCATTACCTGCTCCGGTACCACCGCTGTCCACGCACTCAGCTATCCGCTGGGCGGCAAATACCATGTGGCCCACGGTGTGTCCAATGCCATGCTGCTGGGGCCCGTTATGAAGTTTAACGAGCCGGCCATACGCTCCCGCCTGGCTCTCGCCTATGACCGCGTGGCACACGGAGCAAAGAATTGCGTGACGGAGGAAGAAAAGAGTGCCTGGGTGGTGGAGCGCATGTGCGAAATCATCCGGCATCTGGACATTCCTGAAAGCCTTGCGGAGTTTAATGTTCCGCCGGAGGATCTGGACGGGCTGGTGGAGGCGGGCATGCAGGTTACCCGGCTTCTGGTGAACAATATGCGCGAAGTAACTCCTGCCGACGCCCGGGAAATCTATTTGCAGCTCATGCCTCATTGAGTGGCAAAGCGAGGAAACGGGCATGAAAAAAAGACCAATTCTGGGGATTACCATGGGCGACCCCTTTGGAAACGGCCCTGAAATCAGCGTTAAGGCGCTGGCTGACCGCTCGGTTTATGAGCGCTGTCGTCCTCTCATCATCGGCGACGTCAGTTCCATGGAGTATGCGGCCAGAGTCGCCAAAAAGGTTTCCGATATCGACGTTGCTGTCCGGCCCGTCAAGGCCGTGGGCGAGGCTCGGTTTATTCCAGGCGTTATTGACGTTTTGGATATGGGCATCGTGAAGGCAGAGGACATACCCGGTGATCCCGAAAATCCGGCTCCGTTCAGGCTGGGGGCCACTGCGCTGGGTGGCAAGGCTGCATTCCGTTACGTTGTAAAGGCGATTGAACTGGCCCTGGCCGGTGAGGTGGATGCCACCGTTACCAATGCGCTCAGCAAGGAAGCCATCAATCTGGCCGGGCATCATTATTCCGGGCACACGGAGATTTACGCCGAGTATACCGGGACCGACCGATATACCATGATGCTGGCCCATGAAGAGCTGCGTGTGGTGCATGTTACAACCCATGTTTCTCTGCGAGAGGCCTGTGAGAGGGTGAAGAAGGAGCGGGTGCTGGAGGTTATCCGCATCGCAAACGAGGGCTGCAAGGCCATCGGGATCCCAGCCCCCCGCATCGCAGTGGCCGGGCTGAACCCCCACTGCGGAGAAAGCGGCATGTTCGGCCGGGAAGAAATCGAGGAGATCCAGCCGGCCATTGACGCAGCGCTGGCCGAGGGCATTGTCATTCCGGAGAAGAAGCCGACACCTCCCGATACGGTTTTCTCGAAAGCGCTGGGCGGCTGGTACGATATTGTGGTGTGTATGTACCATGATCAGGGACATATTCCGCTGAAAGTCAAAGGTTTTGTTTATAACAAAACGGAGGGCCACTGGGATGCGGTAGCCGGTGTCAATGTAACGCTGGGGCTGCCCATCATACGCGCATCCGTTGACCATGGCACCGGCTTCGGTCATGCCGGTGACGGCGGAGCCAATGCGCTGAGTCTGGTGAATGCCATGGATTACGGCATACGTCTGGCGGTCAACAGCGGAGCGGGGAGTGGGGGACGATGATTGCTGAACTGAAAGAAAAGGCGCGGGAAATACGGAGAGACATTATAAACATGTGCTATCAGGCGCAGGGGGCGGCCCACCCCGGCGGTGCGCTGTCTGCAGCCGATGTTGTTGCCGCCCTTTACTTCAAAGCCATGTCGCTTTCGGATGACCCCCACTGGCCCGACCGTGACAGGCTGGTGCTTTCCAAAGGACATACGGCGCCTGTGCTGTATGCCGCCCTCTGCCAACGCGGATACTTTCCGACCGCGTGGTATCCGGGACTGCGAGGACTCGGGTCCAGACTGCAGGGCCACCCGGATATGCAGAAGACGCCCGGTGTGGATATGACCTCCGGATCACTGGGCAACGGACTGGCTGTGGGCGCGGGCATGGCGCTGGGACTGAAAATGGACGAAAGGCCCTCGTTTGTATATGTAATTCTCGGCGACGGAGAGGTTCAGGAAGGACTTGTCTGGGAAGCGGCTTTCTACAGCGGAAACGCCGGTCTGGACAATCTGGTTGCCATTGTTGACATCAATGGGCTGCAAAGCTGCGGCAAAACTACCGTCATCTCGGATCCGGAGCCGCTGGATGAGAAGTTCCGGGCTTTCGGCTGGGAGAGCAGACGCATCGATGGCAACCGTATGGAAGAAGTGGTTTCGGCCCTTGAATGGGCGAAGAAAAAAGAAGGGAAGCCCAAGGCCATCCTGGCCCATACGGTGAAGGGAAAAGGAATTTCGTTTATGGAAGGGAATAACTCATGGCATCAACGGAAGCTGAGCGAGGCGGAGTATCGCGCCGCACTTGCCGAACTTCTTTGCTGACATGATTTATTAAGAAAAACAAAAAACTAAAATGGAGGGAAAAAACATGAATTTCAAGAAAATGATTTCCATGCTGCTGGCTTTGTTAATGGTATTCAGCCTGCTTGCCTGCGGTGGCAGCGAGAAGGCAGAAGAACCCGCCCCGGAAAAGGCGGAGGCCGCTGCCCCCAGTGAAGAGGCCGCGAAACCGGAAGCCGAAGCGGCAGACGCCGAAGGAAGCAAGGGCACCATCGCCATGCTTCTCCAGACCCTCAGCTTCAAGCGTTATCCCGATGGCGACGTTCCCTACTTTGAGGCACGTGTAAAAGAGCTTGGCTACACCTCCGTGGTGCATGCTGCCAGCGACAACAGCGAGACGCAGATCCAGCAGGCGGAAAGCGTTATCAACCAGGGGGTTGACTGCATTGTGCTCCAGCCCTGCAGCGATGCTGCCGCCCTGACCATCGTTCAGATGGCCCATGATGCCGGCATTCCCGTGGTGGGCTATAATGACCCCGTTGACAATGTCGAGCTGGACGCCTTTGTGGGCCGCGACAATGTGGGCATGTGGAAGGAAGCGGCCGAACTCTTCGTTTCTGTCTATCCTTCCGGCAACTACATCCTCTGCAACGGTGACGAAAAGTACATGGCGGCCCGCGGCTTCCAGGAAGGCTACAGCCAGGTCGTCTATGCCTGCGAAGACATCAACGTGGTTTCCGATCAGTGGCACACCGGCTGGAGTGCTGAAGGCGCCATGCGTCAGGTGGAGGCTGCTCTGGTTGCAAACAACAATGACATCGCTGCCGTTGTCTGTGCCAACGACCCCATGGCTGCCGGCGTTATGCAGGCGCTGGAAGCCGTTGACCTGCTGGGCACCGTCGGTCTTGTGGGCTGCGACCTTGAGCTGAACTGCGCGCAGGCCATCGTGGAGGGCAATATGTTTGCCACCTGCTTTACCGAGTACGGTCTGATGGGCGAAGATGCCGCGACTCTGGCGGTCTGCCTCATCGAGGGCACCGACTTCCCCGAGAATACGATTGTTTATGACAATGGTTATCAGGTTCCCTATATCCCCACCAAGCATGTTATCGTGACCGCCGAGAACATGGAGCAGTTCATCGAGGATCATCCCTGGTGGTTCAGCAGAGAAGAAGTTTACGCCAACGTTTCCTGAGCGTCCCCTGATTATGTCCGGCTTGGGTGTTCTCCCCGGGGAACACCCAGGCCGGAGCAATGGCAACAAAAGGGAGGTATAAGTATGGATAAAGTAAAATGGGGCATTTTAGGTGTCAGTACGATTGCTAAAAACCTGATGATCCCGGCCATGATGCGGGCAAAAAATGCTGAGTTTTACGGCATTGCCTCCCGGGGCGGCTCCAAGCTGGCGGCATTCGAGGGAAAATGCGAAAAGCTTTTCGATAACTATGATGCCCTGCTTGCGGATCCGGATATTCAGGCGGTGTACATTCCGCTTCCCAACCATCTGCACTGTGAGTGGGCGGTGAAGGCAGCACAGCACGGCAAACACATTCTCTGCGAAAAACCTCTTGCCATGACTTACGCGGAATGTCGGCAGATGGCGGATGCTGCGTCTGCCAACGGCGTATATATTATGGAAGGATTCATGAACCGCCACAGCAGCAAAACAAAGAAAATCTGTGAAATCGTAAAAAGCGGCATTCTTGGCCCCATCCGTTACATTCATGCCATCAACGGCTTTGACATCAATGATCCGCAAAACGTGCGTCTGCGTGCCAAAACCGGCGGCGGTGCGCTGTTTGACATGGGGTGTTACTGCGTGAATTTCATCGATATGATCATGCATCTGACGGGAGCGGAGCTCATCGATGCCGGCGCGCATTTTGTTAACCGAACCGACATGGACGGAAGCGAAGTGGATATTCGCTGCAGCGCGAACCTGTTCTACAGCAACGGCGCCGTCTGCAGTCTGGCTACATGGTTTGACGGCCAGCCGACCGCCACCGCTTCCATTGTGGGCCGCTACGGCACGCTGAATATTCCCTTCCCCTTTACCGATGACCGCATTCCCATGACTCTCAGCTATTATGACTTTGCAGCCGATCCGGCCTGTCAGGACAGAGAAATTATGGTCATAGATCCGGCCTATATTCGCTGTGAGGAGATCGAAATTCCCGACAGCGACCGATACTGTTATGAAATTGAGGAACTGTCCAGAGCGGTCCTTACAGGGACAAAACCGACCTTCACCATAGAAGAAAGCCTCAGGAATATGAAGACGATCGAAGACATGTATTCTTCTCCGCACAAAATCAACGAAAACAGCACGGGCGTTTCTCCCAAAACGGAAAATCCCCGTAAAATCTATTCCTTTGGAACGGCTCCCTGTCCATGAGCATGGAAGAGGGCGTTTTTGAGAACATATCATGCTCCCCTGTTTTGCAAGGGAGTGCTATGAGAGGAGAGTTCTTTTGATAGAGGAAACCAAAAAGCCGATCCTTGTCATGGAGCATATCGAAAAGAGTTTTTCGGGAGTCCGCGTGCTGGAGGATGTAAATTTGAAAGCATACAGTGGGGAAATTCTGGCGCTGCTCGGGCAAAACGGAGCAGGCAAATCCACACTGATGAAAATATTGTCTGGCATGCATGCCCATGGCAGCTACAGCGGCAACATCAAACTCAACGACAGAGAACTTTGCTTCCGCAGTCTTCTGGAAGCAGAAACCAACGGAGTCATCATGATTCCGCAGGAAATCGAGGTCTGTGGAAATCTCAGCGTTGCAGAGACCCTTTATATCAACGAGCTGGTACAGGGTGGTCTGATAAACTGGAACGAGATTTATACCCGGGCGAGAACAGACCTCCGAAATTTCGGGATCACCGACATTGAGCCGGATTGTCCCATGCATGTCCTCAGCAAGTCCCAGCATCAATTGATCCTGATAGCCAAAGCCTTTTCTCAGGCTAACAAGGATTCGGAGGCCAAGGTGCTCATTCTCGACGAGCCTACGGCATCTCTTTCCGACCACGAATCCCAGATCCTGTTCAAGCATCTGGAGCGGGTAAAGGAAAGCGGCATGGCCTGCATTTATATTTCGCATCGGCTTAAAGAGGTATTTGATATTTCTGACCGTATGGCGATCATGCGCGATGGCCGTATGATCGGGACCTATCGTATGGACGAACTCACCATTGACGACGCGATCTCACAGATTGCCGGCCAGAAAATCACCAACACGCGCAACGCAGCGGACATAGAGATCGGAAAGGAAATTCTCTCGGTTGAAAACCTCTCCGTCTACAGCGCGGACAGTGATAAACGGCAGATCGTCAAGGATGTATCTTTTTCCCTGCATGAGGGGGAGGTGCTGGGCGTGTTCGGCCTCTTGGGCTCCGGTAAAACGGAAGTGGCCATGACGCTGTACGGGGCCTGGAAGGGCGAGTCCATCGGCAGGATCCGTATTGATGATCAGGAGGTCCAGCTCCGCTGTGTCAAGGATGCCATCCGGCATAAGATAGGCTTTTTGCCGGAGGATCGGCGCGTGGCCCTGATGGAGGTACGGTCCATTGCGGAAAATATGGTTCTTGTCTTTCTGGAACGTCTCCGCAATCGGCTTGGTCTGCTGGACAAGGGGAAGGAGAAGAAAATAACCGGCGATCTCCGTGCGCAGCTTGCGCTTAAGGCGGCCTCGTTGAACGACCTGCCTTCCTCCCTCTCCGGCGGCAACAAGCAGAAGATCCTGGTAGCAAAGCTCCTGGGGGCGGAGAGCCGCATTATCATTGTTGACGAGCCTACCGTGGGCGTGGACGTAAACACCCGCCAGGATATTTACAAAATCCTTGCGGAACTGGCCCGCCATCAGCGCTGTGCCGTGCTGGTATTCTCCAGCGACATTGAGGAGATCCTTCAAGTATCCAACCAGATCATGGTTATACGAAAGGGAGAAATCGTTGATTTCTTCAGTCAGCAGGCCATTGTTTCCGGCGAGGTAACGATTGAACGTGTGCTGAAGTCGGCGGTTGCCGGGTGAAGGAAGAAATCCAAAATACTAAAAGAGGAGCGCTTTGCAAATGGAGCAGAAAGCAAAGAAAAAGACATTCCAGTTAAGCAAAACGATGAGCCTTGTTTTGATCATTATCATGATTTGGGTGCTCTTTCAGGTTTTGTCCGGAGGAATTTTTCTGACATCCCGTAATTTGGCTACGCTGTGTCTGCAGACGTCGGTGCTGGGCTTTGTTGCCGTTGGTATGAACATGGTAATTGTTCTGGGCGGCATCGACCTGTCGATCCCGTCTGTGGCCTGTCTCATCAGTGCGGTGGGCGCGGTGCTGAATATTAAATACGACATCCCTGCCATATGGGTGCTTCTGGTTATGCTGGGCATCTCCCTTGCCATTGGCGCCTTTCACGGGTTTGTTGTTTCCAAGTTTGTGATCCCGGCGTTTGTAGTTACGCTGGCTTCAAAGATGTATCTGAACGGCCTGTCGCTGATTACCACGGAAAGCAAGGAGTACGCACCGGTAGATCCGCTTATCCGAAATTTTGCCTCGATTTGGCTGGGGCGCGCACTGTCTATTGTGCTGATTGTCCTGGTCTTCCTCCTCTATGTGGTCATTACCATATCCAACAACCGGAAATCGCAGAAAAACGGCTTTGATTACATGACACCCCGGCAGCTGCTTACCAATATTCTTCCGGTCCTTATTATTATGGTGGGTATCTGCTATGTGAGCTTTTATCGCGGCCTTCCTCTGATGGCCGTTGTGCTGGCGGTCTATGCCTTTGTTATTCACACGCTGCTTTCCAATACCGGCTTTGGGCGCAGTATCTATGCAACGGGCGCCAATGCCGAGGCGGCCCGCCTGTCCGGCATCAACACCAGAAAGATGGTGTTTATGGGCTTTTTCATCATGGGCTTTTCCTATTTCTTTGGTTCGTGGGCCAGCATGGCGCGTATTTCCGGCTATATTCCCGGTATGGCCGCCAGTCTGGATACGGACGCCATTGCCGCCTGCGTGCTGGGCGGTGCCAGCCTTATGGGCGGCATCGGGACCACCGCCGGGGCGCTGCTGGGTGCGTTCCTGCTTACCAGTATTGATAATGGCATGTCCATTCTTAACATCCACACCTTCTACCAGTATATTGCCAAGGGTCTTATTCTTTTGATTGCAATTATCCTGAACAGCCGTAAGAACAAAGGTGCGTTCCGTCGTTTCCTGAAAGAAAAAATTAGGAGGGTATAAACATGATTGACATTGGCGGAAAAATGATTCCGTGCATTGATGCACACACGCATGTATTTCCGGAAATTCGCGGTCGTCGTTTCCGCGACAAACCCACGCAGTCTACCTCCTGCGGTCAGATCACGGTGGGTGGAGAGCCCATGCAGTTCCTTTCTCCTGAATTTGCCGACAGTTCTTCCCCGCTGCCCGTTTATGAGCAGCATATGCGCCTGTGCGGTATAGACAAGGCGGTATTTCCGCAGACTCCGTGTTATGGTCCCACCTACGATTACATGGACGAGATCCTCCGCAACAATCCCGGGAAATACCAGACCATCGGCATTGCCTTTCCCTGTGACGGAGAGGAGCGCTTCATGAAGGAAGCCATCGAGGCACTGGATGAGCGCGGATATATCGGGCTGAAGTTTGAAATGCCCGATACGCCTTTTAAAACGGACGATCCGGCCAATGCCTTCGTGTTCAAAACGCTGGCGGAGCGCGGCAAGTACTGCATGATCGATATGGGCTGGGGCCGCGGCGAATGGGACTTCCCCATCGATATGATTACCAATACGGTAAAGGAATACAAGGATCTCACGTTTATTTTCCCGCATCTTGGCATCAGCCATCTCTGGGACATCAACGAATACGAGGATTTTACCTGTCTGCGTAAAATGCTCAAGCTCATGGAGTACAACGACAATGTCTGGTTTGACATATCCGGCATTAACTTCATTGCGGCCGAGTTCGATGACTATCCTCATCCTTTGTGCCGGAAAGCGCTGAAGTTTGTCCGGGACGAGATCGGTTTTGAGCGGGTGATGTGGGGTACGGACTATCCCTGTGTTACGCTTAAGAGCAAGTATTCCTATGCGCTAAACTATGTCCTCAAGTACTGCGACTTTATGACCACGGAAGATAAGGAAAATCTTTTCTATAAGGCGGCCGACAAGCTCTGGTTCAACATCGATCACAAGTAAATGGACAGGGTGTATGATAAAATATCGGATCGGGAGGCCTTTGGCCTTGCGGTTCAGCACAGCATGCGCCTTTATCCGGAGGTTGTTGCTCTGGCGGCGGATACCGGGAAGTCCATGGGCTTTGCTGCGGCGGGGGAAGAATTTCCCGACAGGGTTTTCAATGTGGGCATTGCGGAGCAGAACATGGTAAACATGGCCGCCGGTCTTGCCTCCGTCGGAAAGCAGGTTTTTATCGGGACATATTCCACCTTTCTTACGCTGCGTGCTCTGGAGCAAATCCGCACCTTCGTCTGTTATCCCGGCCTTCCGGTGAAAATGGCCGGGGCCCTGGCGGGCCTGTCCGGAGGCATCGAGGGAACCACGCATCAAAGCGTGGAGGATATTGCCGTAATGCGCGCCCTGCCCGGTATGAACGTCATTGTGCCGGCCGATGCCTCGGCAGCCTATGCCGCCACCCGCGCCGTTGCACTGGAAAATGTCCCCGTGTACATACGGTTGGGACGCTACGCCATGCCCAGCGTATACGGCGAGGATTACGTGTTTAACTTTGGCAAAGCCCGTGTGCTGCGCGATGGCACGGACGTGACCATCATCTGCTGCGGTACGATGGTTTGGCGCAGTCTGGCGGCGGCGGAAATGCTGGAAGACCAGCGGATCTCCGTGCGGGTTCTGGACATGGCCACCATCAAACCGCTGGATGAAGAAGCTGTTCTGTGTGCTGCTATGGAAACCGGTGCCATCGTAACGGCGGAAGAACACAGCGTGATCGGAGGACTGGGCGGCGCGGTTGCGGAACTGCTGGCAGAGAAACGGCCGACGCCGGTGGTGCGGGTTGGGCTGCGCGACTGTTTTGCGGAGTCAGCGGCACAGGAGACCCTGATGGATCACTATGGTCTTCGGGTGGAGGACGTCGTGGCGGCTGCGAAGAACGTTATTGAGAGGAAAGGGAAATAAATATGGATCTGGTGAGACGTGAACAACTGCCGCAGCAGGATTTATTGGGCCGTTCCATATGGAAGGCCTTCGGAGAAAAAGCTGTTTTTCCGGACAATGTCAGCGGCGGCTTTGCCCGGTTTTCTCTTCAGCACGGGAAAATGAAGGCACATCGGCATGAGCGGGAGCTTATACTGGTTCTGGATGCTCAGGGCGCTGCCGTCCGCTATGGCCCATCTCCGGAGGGCATGGGGGAAGCGGTGGCTCTCCAAAAGGGCGATTTCCTCCGTATGCAGGAGGGCGAATGGCATATTTTTGATCTTGCGGATGAAAACTCCTATCTGGACATTCTGTGGTTTTTTGGAGTTGCAGCCAATCATACGGAGGACGCTGACCTCTAACAGCAAAGATTCAGCAAGCCAGAGAGATCTTCTTCATACACTATCCTTTCACACGCGCAAAGCCCCCTGCGGAGCCTGAGCAACTCCGTCAGGGGGCTTTGCCAATTCTCCAAAGGCATCGTTGTGTCGATGCATAACGCTGCGGAGATTTGTGATCGCCGACCCGCATCAGTTTTTGAAGTCCACGGCGTTTTCTCCCACCAGCTCCGCGCAGCACTGCCTGGCCAAGAGCTGGGAAATCAGCGACGACGGCCTGACCTACACCGTCCATCTGGTGGAGGATGCCGTCTTCCACAACGGTGAGAAGCTCACCGCCAAGGACGTGGCCTTCACCTACGAGTGGGCCAAGCAGTTCCCCGGCCGTCAGCTCTACTACAAGAGCGTCGTCAGCACCGAGGTCGTGGATGATTACACCATCATCTTCACCCTCGATTCTCCCCAGCCCCTCTTCATGACCTACTCCCAGTCCGTGCCCATCATGAACGAGAAGTTCGTCACCGAGAAGGGTGAAGAAGGCGTTGCCAAGGAAGTCTGCGGCACCGGCCCCTACACCATCACCTCCTATGACCCCGCCGTTGCTGTTAAGCTGACTGCCTTCCCCGACTACCGTCTGGGCGAAGCTGCCATCAAGAATGCTGAGATCCGCTACTACTCCGACAAGTCCACCGCTCAGATCGCCATGAACACCACCGTTGAGCCCTTCGACAACAAGCTCGTTCGTCAGGCCTTTGCCTACGCCATCGACCGTCAGAGCGTCATCGACATCGCTTACGACGGCCTGGGCACCATGGCCGACTTCATGTGCTACACCAACTCCTTCGGCGTGGGCTACTCCGACGCCACCCAGTACACCTACAACCCCGAGAAGGCCAAGGAGCTGCTGGCTGAGGCCGGTTAGTCAAGAAAAAGACTGTTGGAATTGTAGCCATGATTCCGTTGGGCCACTATCTGCTTTTCTCGTTCCTTCTTTTCATATTCCTCTGCTGCCGCTTCCGCTTGCTTGCCATTTTGTTTCTCCGTTAAGGCCGGGTCATATTTGCAGGTGAGCATAGGGGATTGAATGACTTTCCCGGTTTCAGGATCCCGGCCAAGCGTAACCCGAATGTAATAGGATAAAATTTTGCCTTTTTTGTCTCTGCGCTCCGTGATCGACGCCATAGTGACCCTCCTTTTTCGCTTGCAATATGCAACTCATATGCAATTTTTCGCTTTTTCGGCGTTTTACCAAAGGGGATTTTACAAATACCAAAATGCTAAAAAAGGCTGAGTTATCAACGGTTTGAACCGTTAACATCTCAGCCTTTCAATGGTTGCGGGGGAAGGACTTGAACCTACGACCTCCGGGTTATGAGGTGTAAGAAATGCTTCTCATATCTTCTCACATTTTTAGAAAAATACTGATAAATCAGGATTTTTTCAACGAGCCCTTTCATAACCTTCGACATCTTCTCACGTTTTGGCGCACGCTTGTGCGCCAAATGTGCGCCAAAAAATCGCCATTGTCCACCGCACACTGGACTGGGGGAGCCGAATCGGAAACCTGCGTCTCTTCTTGTGGCCGAAGCGTTTGCATGGTATAATGAATCAGTTTAGTTTCAGTTTATCCGCAGCCTGTACCCTGTATGGCGAGGTGATGAATTTGTTTCACATTCTTGTTGTGGACGACGATAAAAATACAAGACTGCTGTTCAAGGCGGTTTTGCAGGCGGAGAACTACACGGTCTTTACCGCCGATAACGGCGAGGCGGCACTGGAGATCATGGAGCAGGAGCACATTGATCTTGTCGTGCTGGACGTGATGATGCCGAAAATGGATGGCTATGAGTTCACCCGCACCCTTCGGGAGAGCAACAACAACCTGCCGATCCTTATGGTCTCGGCCAAGCAGCTGCCCGCCGACCGGAAGCAGGGCTTTCTGGTGGGAACGGACGATTATATGACCAAGCCCATCGACGAGGAGGAGATGCTGCTGCGCATCCGGGCTCTGCTGCGCCGGGCCCGCATCGTCAGCGAACGGCGTATCGTTCTTGGCAAGGTGACGCTGGACTATGACTCCTTCACCGTCAGCCGGGAGGGAGAGAGCGTCGAGCTGCCCCAAAAGGAATTTCAGCTGCTCTATAAGCTGCTGAGCTACCCCGGGAAGATCTTTACCCGCATCCAGCTGATGGACGAGATCTGGGGCGCCGAGAGCGAAACCGGCTGGGAAACGGTGACCGTCCATATCGGGCGGCTCCGCAAGCGCTTTGAGAGCTGGGAGGAATTTGAGATCCAGTCGGTGCGGGGGCTGGGCTACAAGGCGGTGAAAAAGGTATGAACCGACAGGAACGACGTCAACGTCTGACGTTAACGATCTTTTTTGCGGGCATTGTCTTTCTTGTTTTGCTGCTGACGGTGATCCTGGCCGGCGTTTTGCTGTATCTGGCCACCCGCTTTGGGATCCTTATCCCCAACGGGGAACTGAGCGCGACCCGCTCCATCATGCTGATGATGCTGCTGAGCCTGATCATCGGTGCAGTGCTTACCATGGTGGCGATCCGCATCCCGCTGCACCCGGTCAATGCGCTGGTATCCGGCATGCGCCGGCTGGCGCAGGGGGATTATAAAACCCGGCTGAACATGGGGCGCATCTATAACCGGCAGCCCGTGGGCGAGGAAGTGGTAGGGGCCTTTAACCGTCTGGCAGAAGAGCTGGAAAGTACGGAGATGCTGAGAACGGACTTCGTCAACAATTTCTCCCATGAGTTCAAGACGCCCATCGTGTCCATCGCCGGCTTTGCCAAGCTCCTGAAGCGGGGCAATCTCAGCGAGGAGCAGAAAGCGGCCTATCTGGACGTGATCGAGCAGGAGTCGCTGCGCCTTTCCTACATGGCCACCAATGTCCTGAATCTCACCAAGGTGGAAAACCAGAGTATCCTCACGGATGTTACGGAGTATAATCTCTCCGAGCAGCTGCGTACCTGCATTCTCATGCTGGAGAGCAAATGGTCGAAACGGGAAACGGGGCTTTTGCTGGAATTTGAGGAGCATTATATCCGGGCCAACGAAGAGCTTATGAAGCAGGTCTGGATCAATCTTCTGGACAATGCCATCAAGTTTTCGCCCGTGGGCGGCACGGTGGCGATCCGTGTGACGGAGACCGAGAACGAAACCCATGTTTCCGTCACCAATTCCGGCGAACCCATTCCCCCGGAATGCCGGGAGCGCATCTTCAATAAGTTTTATCAGGCGGATGAGTCCCATGCCACCGAAGGCAACGGCATCGGGCTTGCCATTGTCCGGCGCATCACCGAGCTGCACCGGGGCAGCGTCAAACTCAAATGCGGCGAGGGCTACAATACCTTCACCGTTACCATTCCACACAATCTATAAAAAAGCGGTCCGTCGCAGAGACGGACCGCTTTTTTATGCAATTGAGAAGAAACTGTAAACAAACGGGCAGAGCCCGCTGCAGTTTCGTTTCAGTTTATTTTTCGGTGAAAAGATGTATCCATCAAAAAATGCTTTTGTGAGGTGTCGTTATGAAAAAAGCGAACAAACTCCTTCTGGGTGGAGCGCTGCTGGGGACGGCGGCCACCGCTGCGTCCTACGCCGTGACCGACAGTATGATGCGCCTTGCGCTGGATCGGACAGCCCCGGCCTATATGGAAAAGCTGCAGAGAAAAAATCCGGAGAGCGAGGAGCTTGCAAAGCTGCGTGAGCAGGCGGCGGAGGCCGCCGAAAGATTGGCCAACACCACCCATGAAACCGTGGAGATTCTGAGCCACGACGGGCTTAAGCTGGTGGGTCACTGGTTCCCCGTCCCGAACACCAAACGCATCCTTCTGGCCATGCATGGCTGGCGCTCTGCGTGGAATAAGGACTTTGCCATGATCGCCGACTTCTTCCGCAGCGAAGGCTGCAGTGTCCTCTATGTGGAGCAGCGCGCTCAGGGCGAAAGCGAAGGAAAATACATGGGCTTTGGCCTTTTGGAGCGTTATGACTGCCGCAGCTGGTGCGACTGGCTCTGGGAGCAGTTCGGCAACCGTCTGCCGGTCTATCTTTGCGGTGTCTCCATGGGGGCCTCCACGGTGCTGATGGCCTCCGGCTTTGTGCTGCCCCCTTGCGTTAAGGGCATCATCGCCGACTGCGGCTTCAGCCATGTGGACGCCATCTGGCGACATGTGTCGCGGCAGTATGGGCTGCATGGCGTGGGCAGTGACATCATCTGCCGTCAGAAGATCCAGACCGGCAGCCGGGACTACAGCTGCCCGGAGGCACTGCAGCAGAATAAGCTGCCGGTGCTCTTTGTCCACGGCACCGACGATACGCTGGTGCCGGTGGAGATGACCTACGAAAACTACGAAGCCTGCACGGCGGAAAAGCGCCTCCTCATCGTACCCGGAGCGGGCCACGGCTGGAGCTACGCCATGAATAAGGATGGCTACGAGGCGGAGCTGAAGCGTTTCTGGCAGGATTACGATGGAGAAGACGAATGAAGGGCTTTTTTCAGAACCTTGGGAATAGAATGCGGCTCTGGATGCAGGGGCGCTACGGGCAGGACGAGCTGAATCAGGTACTGCTGTGGTCAGCGCTTGGCCTTACCCTGCTGGGTTCGATTTTGGAAGCGGAGCTTTTCAGCGTTCTGGCCATGCCCTTGCTTATATGGTCACTGATTCGCTGTTACTCCAGGAATATCCACCGCCGCCGGGAGGAACGAGCTGCCTGGCTTCGATTCTGGAGGAAGATCCGGGATTTCTTTGCCCTGCAGAAGCGGCGCTGGACGGATCGGAAAACCTATAAGTATTTTCGCTGCAAAAACTGCGGTGCGGTTATGCGGGTGCCAAAGGGCGAGGGAACGCTGCGCATTACCTGCCGTCAGTGCCGCCGTGAGATGACGAAAAGAAGCTGAAAATATGTTTGGACATGTGCTTGCCAACGAAGCAACGCTGGGAGAGGCGGAGCGGCAGCGGTACCGGGCGGCATACTGCGGCCTCTGCCACGCTCTGGGGGAGCAACACGGTGCCGTGGCCCGGCTCGGCCTCAGCTATGATCTCACCTTCCTTTTGCTGCTGTTGAGTTCCCTTTACGAACCGACGGAACAGTCGGGAAAAAGCCGCTGCCTTGTACATCCGCTGCGTTGTCACGACTATGTTGTCAGCGACTGCAGCCGCTATGCGGCGGACATGACCGTGCTTCTCTGCTTCCATAAGGCGATGGACGACTGGAAGGATGAGCGGAATTTTGCTATGTGGGCCTATGCGGCGCAGCTGCGCCGGGCCTATGACCATGCGGCAGAGCGCTGGCCCCGCCAGTGCAGCGCCATACAGTGGGAACTGGAGGAGCTGGAGCGGATCGAAAGCGTAGCGGCCCCTCTGCAGGCGGACGAGGGTGCCGCCGCTTTCGGCCGTTTGATGGAAGAACTCTTTGTCTGGCGGCAGGATCGCTGGGAGCCGGAGCTGCGCACCATCGGCCATGGTCTGGGGCGCTTTATCTATCTGGCCGATGCGGCAGTGGATTACCGGAGCGATCGGAAGAAAAATCGCTTTAATCCGCTGCTTACTGCCGAAATCGACCCGCACGATCTCCGTACGGCGCTGGAAGCCTGTCTGGGCGGCGTCTCCGCTGCGTTTCACCGCCTGCCTTTGGTGCAGGATGAGGCCATCCTTGGCAACATCCTCTATTCCGGCCTGTGGACAAAATACAATAAAAGCATGAAAGAGTGTGAAGCATGATCGAAGATCCGTATAGAGTCCTCGGTATCCCGCAGGGGGCCAGTGAACAGGAAATCAAGAGCGCCTACCGTAAAATGGCCAAGAAATACCATCCCGACCTGCACCCCAACGACCCCGCTGCCGCACGGAAGATGAACGAGATAAACGAAGCCTATGACATGCTCACCAATCCGCAGAAATATGCGGCCAAACGGCAGCAGCAACAGCAGCAGACCGCCCGCCAGCAAAGCAGCTACACGGGCAGCGCCGGCTGGACAGGTGACTTCGGCGGCTTTGATTTTGAGGACATTTTCGGCTTTGGAGCGGCAGGAGCCGGACAGAAAAGCCGCCCCAATGCCGAACGCAGCGACAGCTGGGAGATACAGCAGTGTGTGCAATGCATCAACGCCGGCCGTTACGCCGCTGCTCTGCAGATCCTTATGAGCATTCCCAGCGCCGGGCGAAACGGCCGCTGGTATTATCTGAGCGCCCTCGCCAACGAGGGCGCAGGCAATACGGTTCTTGCCATGGAACACATCCAGAAAGCCGTACAGTTGGAGCCGGATAACCGCAGCTATCATCAGGTGCTGCAGCGCCTGCACTACGCCTCCGAGACCTATCAGCGGCATGCGGCAGGCTACCAACAGGGCGGGGACATAGCGCAAAAGCTCTGCCTCGGCTTCTGTTTTGCCAATCTCTGCTGCAATCCGTACCGCTTTATCGGCTGCTATTAAGAAAGGACGTCAAATTATGGGAAAAACCATCGGCATCGATCTTGGAACCACCAACAGCTGCGTCTCCGTTGTGGAAAGCGGCAGACCCGTCATCATCCCCAACGACCGCGGCGGCCGCACGACACCCAGCGTGGTAGCTTTCACGGCGCAGGGAGAACGGCTGGTGGGCAGTGCTGCCCAGCGGCAGGCCGCCGTCAACAGCGGCCGCACCGTTGCCTCCGTCAAGCGTCACATGGGTACAGACTGGCACATCGCCATCGACGGGAAGCGTTACAGTGCGCAGGAAATCAGCGCCATGATCCTGCGTAAGCTCCGTCAGGATGCCGAGGCCTATCTGGGCGAGAGCGTCACCGAGGCCGTCATCACCGTTCCGGCCTATTTTAACGACATCCAGCGGCAGGCCACCAAGGATGCGGGCAAAATCGCCGGCCTGGACGTAAAGCGCATCATCAACGAGCCCACCAGCGCAGCGCTGGCCTACGGGCTGGATAACGGTGCGGCGCAGAAAATCATGGTCTACGACCTTGGCGGCGGCACCTTTGACGTTTCCATCATTGAGATCGGTGAGGGTGTAATCGAGGTTTTGGCCACCAACGGCGATAACCGGCTGGGCGGCGATGACTTTGATGAGCGCATTGTGGAGCATCTTTGTCAGGAAATCAAAAAGGCGCACCGGGTGGATATCCGACAGGATGCGGCGGCCATGCAGCGTATCCGCGAGGCGGCTGAGCAGGCAAAAAAAGAGCTTTCCGCTTCGGAACTCACGACGATCCATCTCCCGTATCTGAGCAACGTGCGCGGCGAGATGCTC
>SVLG01000097.1 GCA_015068055.1 Oscillospiraceae bacterium
TCCACCCGTTCCCATTCCGAACACGGAAGTTAAGCTCACCTATGCCGACAATACTTGCCTGGTGACGGGCCGGGAAGATAGGTCAACGCCAACACAAGAAAAGACAGCCGAAAGGCTGTCTTTTTCTTTACAAAAACCGCTCTTTTTGCTATAGTATATTGTTAGCATACTATGTAAAAAGACAGGAGTACGCATCTTGGTCTACAACTCTGCTGTTTATTTGTTCTTGTTTTTTCCGCTGGCCTTTGCGCTGAGCCGTCTTGTTCCAGGGCGGCGGGCAAAGAGCTGGCTTCTGGCCGTTCTCAGCCTTTTGTTCTATGCCTTCGGAGGTCTTGCGGCCCTGCCGGTGCTGCTTTTTTCCGTGGCAGCAAACTATATCCTCGGCCGCGTGCTTGCCGCAAAGAAGAACGGTACGGTGCTGGCGGTGGGTGTGGCGCTGAACCTCGGTATTCTCAGCCTTTATAAATACCTGGGCTTCTTCCTCAGCGTTGTGGCGCCCAATGTGAAAAACCCCATCGGGGTGCTGCCGGCGGGCATCTCCTTTTTCACCTTCCAGGCGGTGGCGTATCTGGTGGATGTGTATCGCAATCCCGAGGAGCATCTCACGGGCATAGACGAGATGATCCTCTATCTGGCCTTCTTCCCCCGGGTTCTTTCCGGCCCGCTGGTTCGCTGCAGCGAGGCTACCGCGCAGCTGCGTGAACTCCCCTTCGATCCCATGGCCACGGCGGAGGGCCTGCGCCGCTTTGTGCTGGGCTTTGCCAAAAAGGTCTTTATCGCGGATATTCTCGGCGGCGTTACTGCCGGGGTCTTTGGCGCGGAGGTACTGGATGCCCGTCTCGCCTGGCTGGGTGCGGTCAGCTATATGCTGCAGCTCTACTTTGACTTCTCCGGCTACAGCGACATGGCCATCGGCATGGGCCGCATCTTTGGCTTCTCCTTCCCGGAAAACTTCAACTACCCCTACATATCCCGGAGCATCACCGAGTTCTGGCGGCGCTGGCACATCACCCTCTCCCGCTGGTTCCGTGACTATCTTTACATTCCTCTGGGCGGCAACCGCAGGGGCGAAAAACGCACCCTGGTCAATAAACTCATTGTTTTTATGGCCACCGGCCTTTGGCACGGTGCGGGCTGGACCTTCCTTCTCTGGGGGCTCTGGCACGGCCTTTTCATGATGCTGGAGAGTGCCGCCAAGCCCTTCTTCGATAAGCTGGAGAGCCGCCGGGGCGGCCGCATCCTCTGCCATGTCTACACCCTTCTGGTGGTGATGCTGGGCTTTATCCTCTTCCGGGCGGCCACGCTGGGCGAAGCGCTTGACGTGATGGGCAGCCTTTTCAACTTCCGCTTCACGGCGGAGGGGGCGCTGGCCCTGCGCAGAATCCTTGGCGGCCAGGAAAAGCTGGCCCTGCTGCTGGGCGTGGTCTTTGCCATGCCGCTGCGGCCGTGGCTCAATGAGAAGCTCCCCCGGGATGCGGCGGGCCTCGCCATCCGCAATGTGCTGACGCTGCTGCTCTTTGTCCTCTGCGTCCTTGGTATGGCCGGCAGCGGCTTCACCCCCTTCATTTATTTCCAGTTTTAAGGAGGGGTGTCGATGAAAAACAGAAAGAAAATTAAAGGTGCGCAGATCTTTACGGCCATGTTCCTTGCCCTCTGCCTGCTGCCCGGTCTGGGCATGCTGATCTTCGGCGAGAGCGCTGCCGGGGCCAACGAGGTGTTGGCCAACGCCCCCAAGCTCAAAAACCGGGACGGCAGCTTCAATACGGAGATCCTCTCCGACCTGGCCGACTACATGGGCGACCGTTTCTTCCTCCGTCAGGAGGCCATCACCGGCTGGAACGCCATCAACACCAAGCTCCTGAAGGATTCCCCCGCCCAGAACGTGATCCCCGGCCGGGACGGCTGGCTCTACTACGCCGACACCCTGCCCGACTACAGCCGCAGCGCACCCCTGAGCGAGAGGGAGCTTTACAGCGCGGCGCGGATCATGGCGCAGCTGCAGGAATACGCGGAAAGCCGTGACTGCCGCTTCGTCTTTACCCTCTGCCCCAACAAAAACAGTCTCTACGACGAGCATATGCCCACCTATCCCCGGATGGAGGGGAGCAGCAACGCGGAGCGCCTTGGCACGGCGCTGCTGGCCGAGGGCGTCAACTATCTCGACCTCTTTGCCCTGTTTGAGACGCAGGAGGAGACGCTGTACTTTGCCACCGACAGCCACTGGAATGCCAAGGGCGCGGCCCTGGGTGCCGATGCCCTGCTGGCGGCAGTGGGCAAGAGCGGCGGCTGGTTCGACGGCGGCTTCACCGAAGGGGAGCGCCACAAGGGCGACCTCTACGACATGCTCTATCCCGCCGGAGGCAAGACCGAGGCGGATCAGAAGAGCGTCGAACCCTTTACCTATGCCTATGTGAGCAGCTACCGCGCCCCCACGGATATTACCATCCAGACAGCCCGGGAAGGGGAGAGCGGCAGCCTCCTCATGTTTCGGGACAGCTTCGGCAACAATTCTTTCCCGTATCTGGCCGAGCGCTTCGGCGCGGCCCTCTTTTCCCGGAGCAGCAGCTATGATCTCAGCCGCATCGACGAGTGCGCCGCAGACAGCGTGATCATTGAGCTGGTGGAGCGCAACATTTCCTATATCTGGCGCTATCTGCCGGTGTTCCCGGCTCCCGAGCGCGAAGTCGAAACGGCGGCCTCTGCGGCCGGGCCCGTTGCCGCCGCCGTGAAAAAGAGCAATCTGGAGGGTTACGCCCTCCTGACCGGCGACGTGGAAATGGACACGGCCCCCGTCCACATCACCGACGGCAGCGCCGTCTGGGAGGCCATGCCCACCCCCACGGGTTTTGCCGCCCATCTGCCCACCGACGCGGAAGGGAACCTTCCGGCCCTGCAGCTCGTCTATACCTGTGACGGCATCGTCACCTGCAGTCCCATTAAAGTAAACAACGGATAAGGAGATATATACATATGAAAAAGATTTGCATCGTTCTGCTGGCTCTCTGCCTGATGCTGAGCCTCGCCGCCTGCGGCAAGGAAGAAGCCCCCGCCCCCACTCAGGCGCCTGCGGCTCCCGCCGCCCCCGTGGCCACCGAGGCCCCCGCGGCTCCCGCTGCCACCGAGGCTCCTGCCGCGGAAGAACCCGCTGAGCCCGAACTCAGCGATTTTGAGAAGGCCGAAAGCTGCATCGACGGCAGCGTGGAGGATCTCTACGCCCTCATCGGCGAGCCCAACAGCGCCGATTACGCGCCCAGCTGTCTGGGTGGCGTGGCCACCGGCGGCGAGGACGGCATGCTCTACTACGACGGCTTTATCGTCTACACCTACCGCGAGGGCGATAACGAGAGCGTCTACACCGTGATGCCCGGCTGAGCCCCATGCGCACGAGAGAGAGAAAATTCTATCCCATGGCAGCGCTGCTTTTTGCCGCAGCGCTGCTTTTGGGCGCTTGCAGCATCCGCACGGTGCCTGCGGAGCGTGCTACGGCCCCTGTGGAAGCTATGCCTACCCCCACACCGGAGCAGCTTTATACGGTGCGCTTTCTGGCCGGGGAGGAAAGTCTCGGCGAGGAACAGCTGAGCGAGGGAGCCTTCCCCACGGTGCCGGAGGTACCCGAAGGGGACGCGGCCTTCCTTGGCTGGCTGGATGAGAGCGGCAATGCCGCCGAACCCGGCAGTGCAGAGGTTCGCGGTAATGTCACCTATACCGCCTCTTTTGCCCCGGCTCTGCATCACGACCGGACGTTCATGAGCGCCGAAGGCGGCCTTTTCCGTCCGGACGAGGCTATGACCCGGCAGGAAGCCGCGGAAATGCTCTTTGCTCTGATGAAGGAGCCCCCCGCCATTCCCGAGGAACTGCCTGTGGAGCCCGCCTTTGACGAGGGCCGGGTGCCCAAGGACGCCCTGAGCCGCCGGGAGGAGGAAAAGGCCGCCGAAGCGAACAAGACTCCCGAGGCCGCCAAGGCCGTGGTGGAGTATAACGCGGAGCTGCAGGCCGCCGCCGACCATATCGAGGCCTCTACCCCGCAGCAGGCCGAGGCCTACGGCCATCTGGCCGCCCTCTGCGAGGCGGGGCTTATGAGCGCTTACGAGGACGGCAGCCTCCGCCCCGGGGAGCTTCTGGATCGTGCGGGGTTTGAACAGCTCCTGCGCGGCTTCTTCCCGGCGGAGACCCTGCGTGCCGCCATGGACGCGGAGCAGGGCGACCCCCTGACCCGTTTGCAGATCGCCCGGATCATGAACACCCTCCTGCACCGGGAAGCCGCCGATGGGACAGATGCTTTTTACGCTGACATCCCCGCCGGGGACGAGCGGCTGGCCGATATCCGCGCCGCCTGTGAAAACGGCGTGAAGCGTGAACCGGGTTATCTCATCCTCTCCAACGGGGCTCTTTACTGGATTGGAGAGGACGGATACATCCTCCGGGATACGGACGTGGGCCGCATGCACTTTGGCAGCGACGGCCGCCACACCAGCGGCAGCGAGG
>SVLG01000015.1 GCA_015068055.1 Oscillospiraceae bacterium
GCGACTACACCTGGGTCAAGGTCACCGAGATCGACGAGCGCGGCCGCGTGAACCTCTCCCGCAAGGACGCTCTCAAGGAGCGCGGCGAGGACGGCCCCCATCTGCCCAAGCAGAACAAGGCCTGATCGACACGGACACTCGGGCGGGCAGCCATGCCCGCCCGTTTCCCTTTTGCATCGGAAAGGTGAACCTATGAAAAAATTTCTTCTCACCTTGCTTGCTATGTGGCTGTTTTTGCTCTGCGGCTGCACTGCCGCACCGACCGACCTTCCTCTGGACATCATACGAAACGACATTCTTCACACCATGGAAGCGGAAAGCGTCACGCTACTCGATGGCCGCACCCTCGAAAGTTTCTATGGCATTGCCGGGGAAGACTGCACGGAGATGGCCGGTTTCCAGCGGATGCGGGGTGTGTTCTCCGACGAGTGTGTCATGGTCCGCGCCGTGGATCAGGCCGCGGCGGAGCGTATCGAAGCCGCCCTGCAGCAGCGGCTGGAGCAGGTGCTGGCCCAGAGCCGCGACTACGACCCGGAAGTCTTCGCCACGGCCGGGGAAAGCCGCGTGGAAACCGACGGGCTTTATGTCCGCTTCTTCCTCTCCTCCCGGCAGGAACTGATGGAGGAGATCTACGCTGCCTACCGCAAGGGCGAAAGCCGTCCCGTACCCCCCGCCCCTGCCACGCCGACACCGAAGCCCACACCCGTACCCACCCCCGAACCGACACCGGAGCCCACACCGGAACCCTGGCCCACCAGCGGCAAGGTGCCGGAAACACCCCGGGCCGATGACAGCTGGTTTGACGATGTCATCTGGATTGGTGACAGCGTGGAGAACAATCTGGCAAGCTATGTTTACTATCTCCGTGCCAACGGGGAACCGGAGCGTCTCGGCAGCATCACCTTCTTCACCGCCCCCAACTTCTCCTGGCATCTGGCCGTACAGCCGGAGGGCCCGGAACAGTTTTTCCCGGTCTATAACGGATATTTTATGACTGTGGAAGACGCGGTGGAAGCCTGCGGAGCCAAAAAGGTCCTGATCGGCATGGGTATGAACGACATCGCCTTTCTGGGTCTGGAAGCCACCATGGGTTATGTGGATGAGCAGATCAGCCGCATACGGACGAAAACGCCGGATGTCACCATCTATCTTATGGGTATGACACCCCGTCCCGCCGGCTACGACAACTACGACATGCCCAACGCCCTGATCCGCGAGTTCAACGCCCTGCTTCTGCAGTATGCCGAAGAACACGGCCTCTATTATCTGGACAGCTATGAGGCTCTGGCCGACGAAAAGGGTGAGCTGCCCTATGAACACTGTGCCGACCCTCACGGGCTGGCCGTCCACCCAAACTACGCAGGCTGCGCGGTTTGGTTGGAATATCTCTACAACCACGCAATACCCGACGAGGAATAAAGTATTATGTATGAAATCATGACCCTGCCCAACGGGCTGCGCATCGCCAGTGAACATATGAGTGCTGTTCGCTCCGCCGCCGTGGGTATCTGGGTGGGCGTCGGCTCCCGGATGGAGAAAGTCCACGAGGCTGGCTCCGCTCACTTTATCGAACATATGCTTTTCAAGGGCACGGACACCCACTCTGCCGCGGAGCTGGCAGGACGCATGGACGCCATTGGCGGCCAGTGCAACGCCTTCACCACCCGCGACAGTACCTGCTTCTATGCCCGCTGTCTGGATACCCACCTCAATGAGGCTGCCGACATTCTGGCCGACATGTTTTTCAACTCCCGCTTCGCCGAAGAAGACGTGATCAACGAGCGTGGCGTGGTACTGGAGGAGATCGACATGTACCGGGACACCCCGGAGGATCTGGTAGCCGAGCAGCTTTTGAAGACCGTTTTCCCCGGTGCCCTGGGCCGGCCTGTACTGGGCAAGCCCTCCTCGCTGGCCAAAATGACCGGAGAGAGCCTCCGGGACTTCAAAGCGCGGCAGTACACCCCGGACCGGGTGGTGCTCAGTCTCTGCGGCAGCTTTACCGATGCGCATATCGCCCACCTGGCCGAGTGCTTTTCTTCCCTGCCCAAGGGAAAGAGCAGCCGCGCCAGCCGCTGCCACTACACCCCTGGCCAGATCGTCCGCCGGAAAAATACCGAACAGAACCACTTCTGCCTCGGCTGGGAAGGTCTGCCCACCGGTGACGACAGGCGCTTTGCCTGGCAGCTGATGAGCACGGTCTTTGGCGAGGGACTCTCCTCCCGCCTCTTTCAGACTGTACGCGAAAAGTACGGTCTCTGCTACTCCATCGGCTCTTTTACCGCCTCCTACGCCGAAACCGGTCTGTTCGGCATATCCACGGCGCTGAATAAGGACTCGGAGGAAAAGGCGCTGCACCTTATCATGGAGGAGGTGGAAAAGCTCCGGCAGGACGGCATCACCCAACGGGAGCTGGACCGGGCCCGGGAACTGATCAAGTCCAATCTGGTCATGGGCATGGAATCCACCTCGGCGCGGATGAACCGGCTGGGAGCCGCCATTCTGCAGATGGGCCGCTGCCTCAGCGCCGACGAGGTCATGGAGCGCTACGACGCCGTCACCCGGGAAGATGTTCTGGCTCTGGCTGGTGAGATGCTGGATGCCGGGCAGCTTTCCTTCTCCGCCCTGGGCCGCACCCGGGCGCAGGAAGATTACGCGGAACTGTTTTGCCGCCATTGAAGCGCATTGCGGTTTTTTATTCGCTTCAATGAATATGGACAGGTGATATGTACAAGTTGTGCGAATAAACAGTCCCATTTTGCGGTTATTTATTGAAAATTACTCTTGCACTTTTGGGAAAAAGCACTATAATGTACCCATCATAAAAAATTACTTGGAGGAACGTACCATGGGTAAGATCAAGAAAGTTGCACTCGCCTACTCCGGCGGTCTGGACACGTCCATCATCATCCCCTGGCTGAAAGAGAACTACGACAACTGCGAAGTCATCGCCGTCTGCGGTGACGTGGGTCAGGGCAATGAGCTGGATGGTCTGGAAGAAAAGGCCATCAAGACCGGTGCCAGCAAGCTCTACATCGAGGATCTGAAGGAAGAGTTCGTCAACGATTTCATCATCCCCACCATGAAAGCCGGCGCCACCTACGATAACTACTACCTGGGCACCAGCTTCGCCCGTCCCATCATTGCCAAGCGTCTGGCCGAGATCGCTCTGGCCGAGGGCTGCGACGCCATCTGCCACGGCTGCACCGGCAAGGGCAACGACCAGGTCCGTTTCGAGCTGACCTGCATGAAGTACGCCCCCAAGATGAAGATCATCGCCCCCTGGCGTGAGTGGGCCATCAAGAGCCGTGAAGACGAAATCGACTACGCCGAGGGCCATCATGTCCCCCTGAAGATCAACCGCACCACCAACTACTCCAAGGACAAGAACCTCTGGCACCTCTCTCACGAAGGTCTCGACCTCGAGTACATCGAGAACGAGCCCAAGTATGAGGAGCCCGGCTTCCTGGAACTGGGTGTCTCCCCCATGCAGGCCCCCGACAAGGCCGAGTACGTGGAGATCGAGTTTGAGAAGGGCGTGCCCGTGGGCATCAACGGCGAGAAGAAGAAGGCCATCGACATCATCTACGATCTCAACGAGATCGGCGGCCGCAACGGCGTCGGCATCATCGACATCGTGGAGAACCGTCTCGTGGGCATCAAGTGCCGCGGCGTGTATGAGACCCCCGGCGGCACCATCCTCTACAAGGCTCACGAGCTGCTGGAGAGCGTCTGCCTCGACAAGATCACCGGCCACAAGAAGAAGGAGCTGGCGGTGACCTACGGTGAACTGGTTTACAACGGCCAGTGGTACACCCCCCTGCGTGAGGCCCTCGATGCCTTCGTGGACTACACTCAGAAGACTGTTACCGGTACCGTGAAGGTCAAGCTCTACAAGGGCAACATCATCCCCGCCGGTATCTGGAGCAAGTACAGCCTCTACTCCGAGCAGATCGCCACCTTCGGTGAGTCCGACTACGACCAGACCGACTCCGCCGGCTTCATCCACCTCTTCGGTCTCCCCATCAAGGTTCAGGCCCTCATGGAGGCGCAGAACCAGAATGGATAAGCTCTGGGGCGGCCAGGTGGCCGACATTGCCGACCGACTGAACGCCTGTATTGCCGTGGACAGCCGCATGTGGTACGAAGATATCACCGGCTCCATGGCCCACGCCAAGATGCTTGGCAAACAGGGAATTATTCCCGCCGATTCCGCAGAGGCCATTCAAAATGGCCTCGCGGAGATCCGGCAGGAACTGGAAGACGAAAAACTCGCCATTGATATGAGCGCCGAGGACATCCATACCTTCGTGGAAATGGAACTGACCCGGCGCATTGGTGCTGCCGGTAAGATGCTTCATACCGCCCGCAGCCGCAACGACCAGGTAGCCACGGACTTCCGTCTCTACCTGCGCCACGAAACCGACAACATGATCAAGGCCGCCGCTGCCCTCGTGGCGTCTCTGGCCAATAAGGCCGAAGCCTACGCCGACGCTGTCATGCCCGGCTACACCCATCTGCAGCGGGCTCAGCCCGTGACGTTGGGGCACTATCTCTGTGCCTACGCCATGATGTTCACCCGAGACATCGGCCGTCTGCAGGACGCCCGCAAGCGGCTGAACTTCTGCCCGCTGGGCGCCGGTGCGCTGGCCGGAACCACCTTCCCCATCGACCGCGCCTTTACCGCTGCGGAGCTGGGCTTTGACGGCCCCATCCTCAACAGCCTGGATGCTGTCTCCGACCGCGACTTCTGCGCGGAACTGGCTGCCGCGCTCTCCCTTACTGCCATGCACCTCTCCCGTCTGGCGGAAGAACTGGTGCTTTGGAGCAGCATGGAGTTTGGCTTCGTCCGCATGGGTGAAGGTTTTGTCACCGGTTCCTCCATCATGCCCCAGAAGAAGAACCCCGATATGGCGGAGCTGATCCGCGGCAAGACCGGCCGTGTCTACGGTGATCTCATGACGCTGCTGACCATGCTCAAGGGTCTGCCCCTTGCCTACAACAAGGACATGCAGGAGGACAAGGAGGCCATCTTCGATGCCTTCGACACCGTGGGTCTCTGCCTGCAGGTGGCCGCCCCCATGATTGATACCCTCACCGCCAACACCGAGAATATGCGTGCTGCCGCCGGTGCCGGTTTCATCAACGCCACCGACTGCGCCGACTATCTGGTGGGCCGGGGTGTCCCCTTCCGGGAAGCCTACCTCATCACCGCCAAGCTGGTCCGTGACGGTGTGCCTCTGGAAAAGCTCAGCATGGAGGAATATAAGAAGGCCCACGAGGCCTTTGACGAGGGCGTTTACGACGCGGTGGATCTTGACCACTGTGTTCAGCGCCGCAAGCTCCCCGTAAAGGAGCAGCTCCAATGGCTCCGGGACTTCCTGAAAGCGTTTTAAGAAAAAAGCAGTCCGAAAGGACTGCTTTTTCTTTGCATATGGCCCTCATATATGTTATACTAATTAAGTATGCCAACACAGAGAAAACGGAGACACTTTCATGTCGAAATTCTTACAGATACTGGCCAAAATTCTGGCCTTCATCGGCCTTGTACTGATTGCTTTTGCCTTTTATAAAACCGCGCTTCTGGCCCGCGAGGCCGCTGAGCAGATGGCGCTGCCCACACCGACGCCCACGCCGGTGGCGACCCCCGAGCCCACGCCGACGCCTACCCCGGAACCCACACCCGAGCCTACGCCGGAACCTACACCCGAGCCTACGCCCCAGGTCTACACCATCTCCATGGTAGGCGACTGCACACTCTCCAGCTACCCGGAGATCCGCAACTACCCCAACTCCTTCGAGAACGTGGTAAAGGAAGACTGGGCCTACCCCTTCTCCAATACGGTGAAGTATTTCAAAGACGACGACTTCACACTGGCCAATCTGGAGTGCATCTTTTCCGATGAAGCGGGCTGGTCGGCCAGCACCTTCTCCTTCAAGGCACCTGCCGCCGCTGTGAACATCCTCACCGAGGGCGGCGTGGACTATGTAACCACTGCCAACAACCACTCGCTGGACTTTGGCGAAGCCAAGTATGAGGAGTCCAACGCCATTCTGGATGCCGCCGGCATCGGACATACGGGCGAAGCCGAATGTGCCATTTTCACCACCGAGAGCGGCCTCACCGTGGGTGTCTACAGCGTCTTCAACTACTACGCCCCCTCCGTGGAGGACATGACGAAGAACATCACCAACATGCGCGCCAACGGTGCCGAGGTGGTCATCGTGGCTGTACACTGGGGTGTGGAGGGCCAGTATTACCCCACTGGAGATCAGGAGCGGGTGGGCCGGGCCGCCATTGACGCGGGGGCCGACATTGTCTACGGCTCCCACCCCCATCGTCTGCAGCCCGTGGAAAAATACAACGACGGTCTCATCTTCTACTCCATGGCCAACTGGTGCTTCGGCGGCAACACCAACCCCTCGGATAAGGACACCGCCATCGCACAGGTGCGTTTCCAGCGGGATCTGGACGGCACATTCCACTATCTGGACTATATTCTGATCCCCTGCTCCATCAGTTCTGTCCCCGACAGCAACGACTACTGCCCCACGCCCTATAAGGAGGGCAGCGCGGAATATGACCGGGCACTCAGCAAGATCGACGGCAGCTATACCGGCCCCAATTCCACCATTGACTATTCCTTTATGCACCAGAATGAGGAGGGCTGAGCATGAGTCACTCGAGTCACATGAAAAGCTTTGCACAAAAAAGCAACTACGATATCATTTTTGGCGTTGTAATCACCATTATCTTTGCCGTGGCCGCCCTGCTGGCCATACAGACCGTGGACAAAAGCCGCTTTGACCGGGGCACCGAGATCGGCGGCGTGGATGTGGCCGGGCTGGAACCTATGGAAGCCGCTGCCGCTCTGGATGAAGCGCTGGACACGCATAGAATCCGCTTCACCAACGATGACGGAGAGCTTATGGGCGAGACAGAGCTGCGCTCCCTCCTTGGCAAGGTGGACAGCAAAGCACTGGCCGAAGACTATCTGCAGCAGCAGAACAGCCGCGGCGGCAAGGACTTCACCCCGGCACTCCTGACCGACGGTCTGGAAACGAGGCTGGAAGCCATTCTCTGCGGAGACGGCTTTATAGCGGAGGAACCGAAAAACGCTGCATTCGTCATGGACGAAAACGGTGTCCGCATCGAGCCGGAAACCCGGGGCAATATCCCCGACATAGACCGCTGCACCGAAATCGTCACCACCTGCTTCAGCGGGGAGCTGGAGCTGGACGACGAGAGCGACATCTGGGAGATCCGTCTGGACGAGCCCTATGTAAAGGCAGAGGTTACCGCCGAGGATGCCGCGCTCAATGCCCAGCTGGACATCCTCAAGGCCTATACCGACACAAAGATTGAGCTGGTCTTTTGCCGGGACATCCGCCACGTTATGACTCCCGGCGAAATTCTCAGCGCTCTGAAGGTAGAACTGAACGGTGCCGAAACCACCGTGACCATTGACGAAGCAGGACTGGAAGCCACCCTTGCTGCCATCATCGAAGCCGAGGGCGTGGATGGGCTGGAGGCCAAGTACGGCAGAGTCCGCGACACCCGAGATTATCTCTACCTGCTGGCCAAGGACACCGGCTTCATTCTGGATCGGAACAAGCTCACGCTGGAGACCGCCGCCCTGTTGGAAGGCTGCACCGACGGCAGCGTCGTGGGCAGCTATAACTACACCTGGTGGCTGTGGAACACTTACGGCTGGATGGGCAACGTGGACACCTGCGTGGAGATCAGCGTGGATAACCAGTATGTATGGTTCTACTTAAACGGCCAGCTGGTAACGGAAACCGAGGTTGTCACCGGCGACGTGGCCACCCTCTGCGACACGCCCAAGGGTGCCTTCCGCGTATCCTACAAGCAGGCCGACACCTTCCTGGTGGGTGCCACCTGGAACGACCATGTGGACTACTGGATCCCCTACTTCGGCAACTACGGCATCCACGACAGCGACTGGCGGGATGAGTACGGCGGAGACATTTATCTGACCTCCGGCTCCCACGGCTGTGTAAATACGCCGCTGGAACCCATGAGCATCATCTTTGAGCATGCCTTTGTGGGCATGCCGGTCATCGTGAGATAAAAAGTTTTAAGCGGGCCCGAAAGGGCCCGCTCTTTTTGCGGTCTATATGGGTGAGGCCTCAAAAAACGGCATGGGAGGTGATCCAAACGGAGGATCAAACCATCATCAAACTGTTCCATGAGCGCAGCGAGGAGGCTCTCGCCGCCATGGAGAGAAAATACGGTCGGCTTATGGAGCGAACTGCCTTTGCCATACTGGAAAACCGGCAGGACAGCGAAGAAGCCGTAGCGGACAGCTACATGAAGCTCTGGGATGCCATTCCCCCGGCCCACCCCGACTCTCTCTGCGCCTATGCCCTGCGCATTGTGCGCAACACAGCCCTGAACCGTTTGCAGCATCGGCAGCGGCAGAAGCGGGACGCACGACAGGATGTGCTGCTCTCGGAGCTTGCCGAGTGCCTCAGCGGCGGCGGGGACCCGGGAGAGCGCATCAACGCCGAGGAAACGCTGACACTCATCAACCGCTGGCTCGCCGGCCTGAAAAAGCACGACCGCCTGCTCTTTACCCGGCGCTACTTCACGCTCCAGAGTATAGAACGTATTGCCTCCGACATGGGCATGACTCCCAACGCCGTTTCCGTCCGTCTTTGCCGTCTGCGCGCAGCGCTGCGGCAGGAACTCAGAAAGGAGGACATTTCCGTATGAACGAACACGAACTGCTGCGGCTTCTGGGCCATATAGACGATCGCTTTGTGGAGGAGCTGGCAGACGACCTCTCCCTGTCCTCCGGACACGAAAGGAGTACAACACCCATGAAATTTACCCGCACCCTGCTGATTGCTGCCATCATCACATCCATTCTGGCCCTCAGCGCCTTCGCCGTAGGCTACAGCATCCATCAGCGCCGCCAGAGCGAGATCAACGACAAACTCGGCGCAGCGGAAAACAGCGTGGCAAGCTATGTGGAGTACGCCGCCCCCACCGAGGCCGCTCCCGGACTCATCCTGCTCTCCACCATCCGGGAGGATATTTTCCAGCGGGTCTATGTGAACATAGCCCCGGTGGAACAGGCACTCATCGAGGGCTACCCCAACGCGGAATCCTTCCACTTCAGCGTGGACGGCCAGCATTGGGGCAGCGCCACGCCGGTGATGAAGCCGGAGCGCAGTCTCTCCACCCCCGAGGATATCCGCGCCGCCATCCTCGAAGATGCCTATGATGCCGACACAAAGACTCTGACGCTCGAATGTTATATCCCCGCCGAGTATCTGGAGGCCCAGGGCGGCACAGGCGAACTGATCGTCGCGGCGGTCAGTCCGGAGGAATGGGAAGCCAGCGGAGAAGAAAGTTATGTAAACTACGCAAAGAAAAACAACCGGCTCTACGGCCCGGTCAGCGTATCTCTGACGGAGTTGGAAAGCCGCCGCGCGGACTTTTACAACGTCAGCCTTGACGTAAACGGTGAAGAAGTGACCCTTGTGGGTCTGGAGCTTCGGCCCACGGGTTGCTCTGTTCTTTACAAGGCCCCCACCGCCGAGCGTTACCACTGCACGCGGGAGGGCGAAGCGGAATACATTGCTCTTTCGGACGCCATCGTTGGCTCCGCCGTGCTGAACTTTGCCGACGGAAGCTCCATGGAGTTGATTTCTCCCATGAACAGCGACTATGAAAACGGCGTTGCCCGGGAAAACTGCAAATGGGTGAAAACCATTGACATCGCAGCCGTGGAAAGTCTCACAATTCTCGGCGAGACGCTGATGCTGACACGGGGATAAAAAGAAGATGAGCCAGGCGGCTCATCTTCTTTTTTATATTCTTCCCGCGTCTTCCAGTTCTTTTACATAGGCTGTGATCTCCCGGAGGCCGGCTTTCAGGTATTCCGTGTCCCCGAAGCCGTAGCCCAGGCGGAAGCTGTGTTCCAGCTCAAAGCAGTCCCCATGGCAGACCAGCACACTTTTCGTATCGTATAGCCCCTGGGCAAACTCAATGGCGGGGATGTCAAAGTCGTAGAACAGATACGAGGTGGAACTCATGCTGGGGCAGGCAATGGAGAAGTGCGGGTTTTCCCGGACCCACTCCTCCAGCGCCGCGCGGCCCGCGTCGCAGATGGCCTTGTTGCGGCGGTAGAATACGTCCTTGTTCTCCAGCACAATGGCACCCAGCCATTCGTTGATGGGACCCTCGCAAATGCTGTTGTAGGAACGGTGGTTCATGAGAGTCTCTTTGATGGAGAGGTCCCGGGTAACGATCCAGCCAAGACGCAGCCCCGCCGAGGAGAAGATCTTGCTGGTGCCGGCGGTGGCGATGCCCTTTTCATACAGGTCACAGATGGAGTACATATACTCCTCGCTGAGTCCCCGGTAGATCTCGTCGCAGACCACGTAAGCCCCCACGCCCCGGGCAATCTCCACGATCTCCAAAAGCTGTTCCTTTGTCAGGGTATAGCCGGTGGGGTTGGAGGGATTGGCAAGATTGATCATCTTCGTCTTTTCGTCCACCGCCGAGCGGAGCGCCGCCATATCAAGGCTGCAGCCCTCCCGCGTACAGCAGCTTACCATACGCACCTCGGCACCGATGGCCTCAGGGATGGCGTAATACTGCTGATAGTTGGGCAGGAGACAAACCACATTGTCCCCCGGCTCGCAAAGGGTATAGCAGACGATGGAGTTGGCACCGGTGCCGCCATGGACGGTGAGAACCATATCTTCGCAGACGGCATCGGTATAGAGTCCGGCAATAGCCTTCTTCAGCCGGGGCATTCCCTCGAAATAGCCGTAGTGGAGACTCATTTTTTCAATCTCGGCAAAGAGCGCATCCCGGTCGGTGCCGGTGAGCTGCAGCAGTTCCGACACGGTAACGGGCTTGCAGCAGCTGGAACCCAGATTGTGTTTGGCCTTGTCATCATAGGGGTTGAGCCAGAATTCAATTTTGAACTTACTTATATCCATGGTTAAACCTCCTTAAATATCGGCGAACACGCCCAGTTTCTTTTCTCTGGCCAGTTCCACCGCCCGCTTGCCGGTAACCAGATCCAGCAGGGCAAGGCCGGTGGCATCGAAAATGGTGATCTGCTCATCGTCGGTACGGCCGGGGATCTCTCCGTTCAGCACCTGACCCAGCTCACCGGCCACATCCTCGCTGCGGATATAACCGCCGCGGATAGCCAGTTCCATCTCTCCTACCCGAACACACTGAGCGAGGTCATCGGCAAAGACACGGGCTCCCACAAAAATAGCCGGGTCGATCTCCTCCTTGCCCTCCATGTCCGCGCCAATGCAGCTGAGATGCGTTCCCGGACGCAGCCACTCTTTTTTAATAAGAGGCTCACGGGAGGGACTCGCGGTAATGATCACATCGCTCTCGCCCACGGCGGTGGCAAGGTCACTGACCGGCTCAAAGCGGATGCCGCTGACATCCAGATGGAAGTCCTCACGAAGCTGGGCTGCACAGCCCACTGCAAAGGCCTCCGCCTTGGCATATGTGTGAGGGCTTGCCAGCAGCACACGCTTCAGCTGCGGCATGGTGATCAGCGAAGCAGCAATCTGAAAAATGGACTGCTTGCCGCAGCCGAGGATCAACAGCGTTTCGCTGTCCGGCCGGGCCAGGGTTGCAGCGCCCAAGGCCCCGGCAGCGCCGGTGCGCATACAGGTGATGTAAGAGGCATCCATGACTCCCAGGGGGATGCCGGTGGTAGAGTCAAAAAACATGAGCATGCCGTTGAATCCGGGCAGGCCCTGCTCCGCATTATGGGGAAAATTGTTGAGCATCTTCAGTCCGTGCACCTGTTCGCTGCCGAAAACCGCACCGGAGCGAATGTCCATGACAGCGCCGTGTTCCTCAAAGTGGTGGGATACCAGAGGCCACACCGCCGTCTGGCGGCGGGCCTTGCTGCGGTAAGCCTCTGCCACCCCCTCTATGACCCTGGGCATTTCCAGCACCGCCCTGAGATCCTTGCGGCCCAGTATGATAACTTCCATAAAAATGACCTCCTTTTAAAAATACCGCGAAGCATGATGCTTCGCGGTATTAACGCATATCTCAGAGCAGCGCGGCAGCAGCCTCGTCCAGATACACCTCCACAAAGGGGTGGAGCTGCAGGATGGAGGCGGGGACATCGGTGGTGACGGGGCCCTTGATCATATCCCGGACGATCTCCGCCTTGTTCTTGCCGATGGCAATCAGGATGATGCTGCGGGCATTCATCACGGTTTTGATGCCCATGGTAACGGCATGGGTGGGCACCTCGTCGATGGAGTGGAAGAATCGGGCGTTTACCTCACGGGTGCTGGGATGGAGTTCCACCACATGGGTGATGCTGTCCCAGGGGGTGCCGGGCTCGTTGAAGCCGATGTGGCCGTCCACACCGATGCCAAGAAGCTGCAGATCAATGCCGCCGGCCGCCGCAATTTCCTCATCATAAGCCGCCGCGGCAGAGGTGTCAATGCCGTCGGGGACACGGGTGTTGTTGATATCGATGTCAATGTGCTTAAAGAGGTTCTCGTTCATGAAGTAACGGTAGCTCTGGTCGTGGCTGCCGTCCAGACCCACATACTCGTCCAGATTGAAGCTTCGGGCCTTGGCAAAGGAGATCTCTCCGTCCTTACAGAGACGGACAAGCTCTGCATACAGCCCCAGAGGCGTAGAACCGGTGGCTCCGCCAAGAATGGCGTCGGGCTTTTCCTTCAACAGCTCCACATAGCGCTGGGCGGCCCGGACAGCAATGTTCTTCTCGGAATCGATGATGATTTTCATAGGCGATGCTCCTTTCCCTAAACGTTTTGATTATACTTTTTCATGGCTTTCGTGTCAACGCCCGGTTGCACCGATGCAGAAAAAATTTTGCCGGGTATGCTTCATATTGCAATACGTCCTGTCCGATGCTACCATAACCACAGCATGTAAGGAGGTGCGGTCATGACAATCAAACAACTTGAATACTTTATGGCTGTCGCCCGCACGCTGAGCTTCACAGATGCCGCCGCGGAACTTTTTATCAGCCAGCCTGCACTCAGCCGCAGCATCGCCTCTCTGGAAAATGAATTGGGCGTTCCGCTGCTGACCCGCAGCCACCACAACGTAGCTCTGACTCCTGCCGGCACTCTGCTGGCTTCGGAACTTCCCAATCTCCGCAAAGAGCTGGAGCGTATCACCATGCTGGTATGCCAGACGAAAACGGAAAGCATGGAATGCAAAAATTGAAACGGATAAGAAACCTGGCTGCGCTTGCATAGCGCAGCCAAGTTCGTTATAATGGCAGCATGGAAACAAAAGAGAAAAAAGAGAACAGAAGAAAACTGGCCGCTGCCGGCACCGCTGTGGTTACGGCGGGTGCGCTGATGGTAAGCGGGCTTTTCGGCGAACCGGCGGAGATTATGGAGGAAGACGCAGCCGAGGGCATCGTGGACACAGAGGTCATGGAGGAAGGCAGCGAAGAAAACGGCGAGGAGCGCCGTGGCCTTCGTCAGCGGCTCCGTGAGCGCATTCTCGCCCTGCCCATGGTACTGCGCCTTACGGTGATACTGCCGCTGTGGGGGCTTGGCTGGGGACTTATGCAGCTGCTGCCGCTCTTTATAAGACCGCTGGGTCTGGGTGCCGCCATGATGGGTGCCGCCGCAGGGGCAGCAAAGCTGCTCCGACCGGATTTGCCGCTGAAAACGCTGTTTCGTCGAAGAAGCTTTGGCATTGCGCTGCTGGCGGTGGGGCTCCTTTATGCCGCGAACGCCCTGCTGCCCCTTGTATGGGAGAACTACGAGCGTTTTTCCATGCTTGTCAGCGCCGCGCTGACGCTCGGCGGCGGTACCGTCCTCTTATGGCCTTACGCCCGAAACATAGAAGAACCACCCCGGGAAGAAACCATGGCGGAAGCCCGCCGCCACGTTCTTGCTATGGCGGACGAGGCCGGAAAACACTAAAGCCCCTTTACTTGCCGTATAAAAACGTGTAAAATAGTCTCATCAAATCCGGAGGCCGTTATTATGACTAAAGCCAAACACCACGGCGGAAAGTTCGCCGTCATCCTTTTGCTCGTCGCCGTCGTTCTGCTGGCGGGTGCATTCTTCGTGCTGCGCTCCCTCTATGTCCGGCTGGACGGGGAGTTTATCCGCCGGGATACCGCCGAACATACGCTCTCCACCGTGGATATGAACGCGCTGCTGAAACTGGAAAACCCCACGCTGCTGGATCTGCGCGGAGCCGCGTTGAACCCGGAGGACTATGATATTCTGGCCGAAGCCTTCCCCGACTGCCGCATCCGCTGGAGCGTACCACTGAGCAGCGGCGCTTACGATAACGAAGGCGAAGCGCTTTCTCTCCCCTCCTATGCCGCCGGTGATGCCGAGCTTCTGCGGTATTTCCCCAATCTCAAAACCATTGGGGCTGAGGGACTGGACAACTGGCAGGATCTCCGGGCGCTGGACGCTGCCCTGCCCGACTGCGACGTGAGCTGGACGGTGCCGTTGGATGGTGAGCACATTCTCCCCAATGTAACCACCCTCTCCCTCAGCGCCAATGTGAGCGCACAGGAGTTGGAGGAAAAGCTGGTCTGCTTCCCCGCACTTACGGAAGTGACCGTGGCAGGCGACGGACTCAGTACCGAGGAAAAGCTGTCTGTCAAAACGGCCCACCCGGACATCCACTTCAACTGGGACATCAACTACGGCGGAAAGACCTATAAGAGCGGCGAGACCGCTATCGACCTTTCCGGCAGCAGCGTGGATCTGCAGGAGCTGCTGCGCGTTGCCCCCCTCTTTGACGGTGTAAGCACGCTGGATATGAGCGGCTGCGGCTTTACCAACGAGCAGATGCGTGCCGTGATGGATGCCTTCCCCAACGCCGAAGTTCTTTGGGACTTCAGCATTTACGGCGTGAATGTCACCAGCCTCGACGAGGAAGTGGATCTCTCCGGCATCCAGATCGCTGACACCAGTGAGATCGAGAACGCCCTGCCGTTCATGCCGAGGCTGAAGAAGGTCATCATGAGCGACTGCGGCATCGGCGACGAGGACATGGATGCCCTCAACAAGCGGCATGAAGACGTGCGTTTTGTATGGACGGTCTACTTCGGCAAGATGATCAACGACCAGATGTACTCTCTGCGCACCGACACCGACCACTTCATCTCCTCTTTGCACTTCGGCTTCGAGTCTGACCGGCAGGATTTGAATGACGAAACGGTCCAGCCCCTGAAGTACTGCACCGATATCGTGGCGCTGGATCTGGGCCACCAGCACTTCACCAATCTGGACTTCATCCGGGATATGAAGAAGCTGCGTTACCTCATCACCGCCGACGGCAATGTGGAGGACATCTCCGTCCTCACCGAGCTGCCCGAACTCTATTTCGCTGAGCTGTTCCTCTGCCCCATCAAGGACTTCTCCCCTCTGCTGGAGTGCGAAAACCTCCGCCATCTGAACATCTGCCACTGCTGGCCCGAGGATATGGAGGTCATCAAGCAGCTTGATCAGCTGGAGCGGCTCTGGTTCATGAGCGCCGCTCTGACCTATCAGGATATCATTGATATCCGCGAGGCGCTGCCCGATGTGGAGCTGCAGCTGGGTATGCAGGGCACCGCCACCGGCGGTACCTGGCGCTACGTGGACGCCTATTACGAAATGCGTGACATTCTCGGCGCCTACTATATGGCCGGCGGTACCGAAGCCCCCAAGGAATAACAATATACACCGCGGCCGCCGCTTTGCTTGCGGCGGCTGCTTTTTTGACTGAGGAGACAAGCTATGAACGAAGAACTTACGCTCCGCCCGGTAGCCCATATCCGCTCCGACTTCCGCTCCAAGTTCGGCATTCCCCGACAGAGCGGCATCGTGGAAAGTCTCAGCGCCGAGATCGTCTTTGAGGAGGAATTCCGCAACCCGGACATGCTCCGGGGGCTGGAGGACTTCTCCCACCTCTGGCTGATCTGGCACTTCTCCGCCAATCGGTCTCGGGACTGGTCCCCCACGGTACGGCCGCCCCGGCTGGGCGGCAATGTGCGCATGGGTGTCTTCGCCACCCGCTCCCCCTTCCGGCCCAACCCCGTGGGGCTTTCCTGTGTGCGTCTGCTGGAGATCGTCCCCACAGCCAGCGAGGGCCACATTCTCCGCATCGGCGGGGCCGATCTGATGGACGGCACTCCTATTCTGGACATAAAACCCTATGTCCCCTATGCCGACGCCCATCCGGAGGCTCTGGAGGGCTTCACCAGCGTAAAAAGCCGCCATGTAGAGGTCAGCATAGCCCCGGAGCTTCTCCATCGTTTTCCCTCGGAAAAGCAGGCGGCGCTGCTGGGCATTCTGGCGCAGGATCCCCGCCCCTCTTATCAGACAGACCCCGGGCGGGTCTACGGCTTCGGCTTTGCCGGCCACGAAATTCGCTTTTTCGTGGCTGACGGCGTTCTTACCGTGACGGATGTACTCTGATCGCTTGTATTTACGCAAAAAAACGGTATAATAGTTTGGATACACCTTTGATTGGGAGGCTGACATGAACGAAAGCAAAAGGAAACGGGGCACCCCCCTTGTCATATGGCTGCTGACGGTCACTCTCAGCGTCGCTGCCGTGGCCGGGCTGTGGCTCTATGGCCGCCGCGTCCCCCTCCGTGCCAATCAGCGGGAGGCCGGTGTCCCCGCAGCAACGTCTCTCAGCCTCTGGCAGGAAAGCGGGGACTACACCGCCGAAGCCTCCCCTGCCCCGGAAAGCACGGAAGTGGTCTACGACTATAAGGAAATCCTATCCGACGAGGATGGCATCCTCATTGCCCGTATTGAGGGCAAGCGCTGGAAGGGCGTTATCGCCGTGGTGGACGACCCCACCCGGCTTTTTGTAGGTTCCATCCCCTGGTTTTCCAACGAGGGTTACGGTATGTATCTGAACACCCTCATGGAACAGCATAACGCTGTGCTGGGTCTCAACGGCGGCGGCTTTGACGACACGCAGGGTCAGGGCCGGGGCGCCGCCCCCATCGGCATCATCATTGCCGACGGCACCCTTTGGCTGGGCGGCGAATGGGGCGTTTACGATGTCTGCGCCTTTGACAAGGCCGGCAAGCTCTATGTGGGCCCGTGGCTGGCCAAAGACCTGCTGGAAGCCGGCGTGCATTCCGCGGTGAGCTTCGGCCCCGCGCTGGTCATCGACGGCGCGGTGCAGGAATTCAACACCGACAACTGGGAACCCCGCTCCGCCGTGGGCCAGAGAGCCGACGGCAAAATCCTGCTGGTGGCGCTGGAGGGACGGGGCGTATCCGCGCAGGGTGCGGATATGGAGACACTGGCCGAGGTCATGGTTCAGTACGGCGCGGTAAACGCCACCAATCTGGACGGCGGAGCATCCAGTTCCCTGCTCTATAAGGGTGAGCTGATGCACACCTGCAACGCCATCGGCGGCCTTCGTCTGATCCCCAACGGGATTCTGGTACGCGCCAGCGGGGAGGAAGCCAATGAATAAAAGAACGCTTACCCTCCTCTGCGCCCTCAGCGCCCTGCTGATTCTGGGCACGGGCCTTTATCTTCTGGTGCTGAGTCCCGCAGGCCTCCTGCAGGAAAACGGCCCCGAGGAGTACATGCAGTCTCTGCTGGACAGCTCCGCCCCCGAAGACTGGGAGGCACGCATTGCCCCCGCCTGGGATAAGCCGGTCAATGAGCTGGAAGACCCTGCGGAAATCTTTTCCCTGACCTTCGGCACGGCCGCCCGGGGCACCTTCAGCTTCCGTGAGTATGAACCCGTCTTTCGCCGCCGCAGCCCGGTATATATCCTGCGTTCCGGTGAAACCGACCTCTGTCTTGTCCGTCTGAGTCATGGCAGGGAGGGCTGGGCCATCGCCGGGATCACCGTGCCCGAAGACCTTCTCGCCCCCGAGACCCGCAGCGTCTCGGTTCTGGCTCCTGCCGGGAGCGAGGTCTTTGTAAACGACCGGCTTCTGAACACGGAATATATCACCGAGGACTTTGTGGCTTATGCGGATATGCAGCCACTGGAGGGCCGTTTTGATACGGTTCCCCATATGGAGCGCTGGGAGTTTGCCCTCTATGAGGTACCGGAGATCCGCGTCTGCCTGAACGGCACAGAGCTCCCTCTGCAAAGCCGCCGGGGCGCAGAGTATACCTATGCGCCAACGGATGCCGGAGCCTACTCCTTCCGCTTCTGCGCACCGGCAGACGCCGCTGTCAGCATCAACGGTGCCACCCTCAGCGCGACGGACAGCGCAGGCACCCTGCCGCTGCCTCTGCAGCTGAATGTCAGCGAAGCCCAGCGGGCAACCCTCCCCCTCTACACGTTCTATGAGCTGGAAGGTCTCTACAGTCAGCCGGTGATTTCGGTAACCGCCGCCGACGGCACACCTCTCACCCCCGTGGTCTGGGCCGGAGAGACGGTTTATCCCGCGCTGCAGCCCAGCGCTCCCGAAGAAGGGCTGCCCACCCTCGTGGAAACCTATCTGACGAACTACTGCCACTTTGGCGCCCACCATTACGGCTACGACATGCTGCTGCCCTATGTGGTGGAGCAGGGCGAACTCTGGTACTTCCACTTCAACGCCCAGGCCTCCCTTCAGTGGATCATTGGGGAGACGCTGGATATACACGAGCTGCGCATCTTTGACTGGCTGCCGCTGGGCAGCGACCTCTGTCTCTGCTCGGCCCATGTAAGCTGTACCACCTCCACCGCCTACGAAACCAAGGATCTTGAACTGGACTACCAGCTGCTCTGTGTCCGCACGGAGAAGGGCTGGCGCGTTCAGGACATGGCCTACCAATAAAAGAAATCGGAGAACCCCATGAAACGACGCCTGTCCGCCATTCTGCCCATATTCCTGCTGCTTCTGGCCCTTTCGGCTGTGGCAGGCTTACTTTTGCTGCAGCGCAGTCTCTCCGCGCCGGAGGAGAATTCTCCTCTTTGCATCACCGAGCTTATGTGCCGCAACACAGCCTCCGTCACAGACTATGACGGCAGTTACTGCCAGTGGATCGAGCTGAAAAACAACTCTGATCTCCCCGTGGACCTGGGCGACTACAGTCTCGTTCACGGCGAAGTCCGTACCAGACTTCCGGCGCGCAGCATTGCACCGGGCAGCTATATCCTGCTCCGCCAGAGCGACTGGGGCTTTCCTCTCCGCGAAGATGGCAGTCTCCATCTGCTTAAAAACGGACAGCGCGTCTTTTCTTTAGATTATGTAAACCGAAGCGCCAACTGCTCCTGGCTGGCAGAGACGGGCCGCGAAACCGGCCAACCCACGCCCGGCTATGAAAAGGCGCGGACCGCCCACAAACTGCAGATCAGCGAGGCCATGAGTCATAACGACAACTGCGTGGTAAAGGGGCAGCTTTGCGACTGGGTGGAGCTCTACAACGCCGGAGACGAAGCCATTGAGCTGGGCAATTACTGGCTCAGCAAGGAGGAAAGCGAACCCTACGCATCCCGCCTGCCGGACATGACGCTGGAGAGTGGGGAATATACCGTTTTCTGCTGCGGCAGTGATATTGACTTCAATCTCGGCAAGAGCGGCTGTGTCCTCTATCTCACCCGCAGCGACGGCGTGGGAGCTTCGGCACTCGCCCTCCCCGCCATGGGGGGCAGCGAGAGCTTTACATACGATCTGGGCATCGTCTCCGTCCCCAGCCCCGGCCGGGAAAACGGCAGTGCCGCCGCGGCCCCCCGGGGTCTTTATATCAGCGAAGTGCTCTCCGCCAACGACCGTTTTCTCCCCGATGAGCAGGGCGAATACAGCGACCTTGTGGAGCTATACAACAGTGGCAGCGAAACGCTGGAGCTTTCAGACTATTATCTTTCCGACAACAAATCCGATCTTTTCCGCTGGGCACTGCCAAAGCAAAATCTGGAGCCGGGGGCTTATGCGGTTCTGCGCTGCAGCGACGGCCCCTTTGCGCTCTCCTCTACCGGAGAACGGCTCTACCTCACCCACAAAGACGGCCATATAACAGACGCTCTCATCCTGCCCGCCATCCCCACTGACCGCAGCTGGGGCCGCAGGGGTTCAGAACTGCTCTACTTTGCCGAACCCAGCCCCGGCCGGGAAAACGGCAGCGGGCAGACAGCGCTGCTGAACGCTCCCCAGGCCAGCGTGTCCAGCGGCTTTTACGAAACCCCTTTTACTGTCACACTCAGCGGAGGCGGCAGCATTTATTACAGCACCGACGGCGCCTCCCCCTTTGAAAACGGCGTTCTTTATGAAGGCGAGAGCATTTACATCGGACAGAACACCGTGCTCCGCTGCTATTCCCATGCCGGGAACGGTATACCCAGCGAGTGCCGCACCTATAACTATTTCCTCTCTCAGCCGAACTACGAGTTGGACGTGGTCTCCGTATCGCTGGCCCCGTCAGACCGCCACGGCCTGACCGTAAACAGCAACACGCTGGAATACAGCGCCAACATCGCTCTCTATACAGACGGAGAGGAGCAGTTCAATCTCCCCTGCGGCATCAGCATTTTCGGCTCCGGCAGCCGTATTTTCCCCAAAAAGAGCTACCAGATTGATTTCCAGAGCCAGTACGGCCCCGGCAAGCTCTCCTACCCGATTTTTGAAACCCGAAACTATGACGATTTCAACAGCATCATACTCCGCTCCGGCTCCCAGGACCAGACCAGCGCCATGATGCGCGACGAGGTGCTGACCTCCCTTTGGGGCGAGGAAAGCGAGGAATTGCTGACTCTGGCCTATCGGCCCGTGAACCTCTACCTCAACGGGGAATATGAGGGTCTCTATTATATCCGGGAACGCTGCAGCGAAGAAACCGTGGCGGAGCAATGGGGCGTGGAGGCGAAAAACGTTGGTATCGTCAAGGACATCACCTTCCAGCACGGTGAACAGGAGGAACACCAGCAGGAGCTGGCAGCGCTGCTGGACTATATCCGCATGAACGACATGAGCGATGCTTCCACTTTTGCTCAGGTGGAAGCGCAGCTGGATATAGACAGCACCATTGACTTTTTCCTCTCTCAGATCTGGTCCAACAACTATGACATCGGCAACGCCCGTATGTTCCGGGCAAGCGATGCCGAAGATCCCCGCTGGCACTTCATCCTCTACGATCTGGACGTGGGCTTTTTGAGGGATGATGAGTACTCCGTCCAGCGCATGGTGGAAGCCTACGGTAACCTTCTTTACAAGCTTCTGGAAAACGAATCTTTCCGGGAGCGCATGACGCTGCGGCTGGGTGAGCTTCTGGTAGGCCCCCTGCAGGAAGATGCCGTCACCGCGCGCGTTGATGCCATGACTGAGCTCATCCGCCATGATATGGACTTCAACTGCCGCCGCTGGGCCGCCAACTTCGGTCATAACGGCTGGGACGGCGAGGTGGAAACGTTTAAGAGTTTCAAAAACAATGGCATTTCCGGACGCAGCGACCGTCTCATCCGCCAGTATATCCGTATCGTACAGCCAGAAAATGAACTGATAATTCGTTCCTTTGGCTCCGATTATTGTTGAAAAAGCGACTTGTTTTCCGGATAAAACACGCTATAATGTTCGCAAGATGCTTTAACAACACAAAACGGAGGTTTTGACCATGAACAGCACCATCCCCCGTTATTACGAGATCGCCGTGGACTTTGCCACCAAGATCTCCAGCGGCGAATACAGCGTGGGAGAAAAGGTCTATATCCGTACTGTGCTGGCCACCCGTTACGGCACCAGCCCGGAGACGGCCCGACGCGCCATGTGCGTTCTGGCTGACCTTGGTATTGTGGAAGCCACCAAGGGCAGCGGCGTTGTTGTCCTGTCCGTCAGCAAGGCCGAGGAATTTGTCCGGCGGCATCTGGGCAGTCTTGATCTGCAGCAGATGAAACTGGATATGCAGGAGCGGCTTATGCGGCAGAGCGAGGAGCTGAAGAACCTCTCCGAGCAAATGGACAAGCTCATGGAAAAGGCCCAGCGTTTCCGCACCGCAGCCCCGCTCTCACCCTATATCATCACGGTTCCCGTCGGTTCCCATCTGGCGGGCAAAACGCTGGCAGAAGCCCGCTTCTGGCAGAACACCGGTGCCACGCTGGTAGCTGTCCGCCGCAACGAGGAACTGATCCTCTCCCCCGGCCCACATATCGCCTTCCACGAAAACGATATGCTCTATTACATCGGTGCCGAGGACTGTGTCGGTCGGGTAGATCAATTGGTCAACGAGGGATAAAAAAGCTTGCCAAAGAGCTATGGACGGGTTATAATAATCTGTCAGAAAAAAACTACTTTGGAGGCAAATATATGCAGGTATATAACAGTCTTTCCCGGCGCAAGGCCGATTTTGAAACCATAGAGCCCAACAAGGTCCGCATGTACTCCTGCGGTATCACCGTTTCCAGCGACGCCCACATTGGCCACGCCAAGCAGGCGCTGCAGTTCGACGTGATCCGCCGTTATCTGGAATATAAAGGCAATGAGGTTATCTACGTCCGCAACTGGACCGACGTGGATGACAAGATCATCAACGCTGCCAACGCCAACGGCGTCAAGCCTCTGGACTGGGCCCAGACCTACATTGACCGCATCACCGCCGACATGACCGAGTTGGGTATCCGCCCCGCTACCATCGAGCCCCGTGCCAGCGAGACCATTCCCGAAATCATCGAGTTCGTACAGGCCCTCATCGACAACGGCCATGCCTATCACAACACCGAGACCGGCGACGTCCTTTACGACATCGCCAAGTTCAACGACTACGGCCACCTCTCCGGTGCCATCGCCGAGCAGGCCATGGGCAACTGGCGCGTGGGCAAGAACGGCGAGATGACCAGCGGCAAGGCCGAAGACCACGAACACGACTTCGTGCTGTGGAAGTCCGCCAAACCCGGCGAGATCTCCTGGCCCTCCCCCTGGGGCGAAGGCCGTCCCGGCTGGCACATTGAGTGCTCCGCCATGTGCTACAAGTTCCTCGGCGAGATGCTGGACATCCACGGCGGTGGTCTGGACCTGAAGTTCCCCCACCATGAAAACGAGATCGCTCAGAGCGAAGGCCGTTTCGGCCATCCTCTGGCCAACTACTGGATGCACTGCGGCCTTGTGAAGGTCAACGGCGTGAAGATGTCCAAGTCTCTGGGCAACGGCATCTCCATCCGCGATGCCCTGAACAAGTACCACCCCGAGGTTATCAAGTGGGTCATTCTGGGCACCAACTACCGCAGCGACATGAACATCACCGACGGCATCTTTGAGCAGGCCGAAAAGCATCTGGACGGCTTCCATCGCACCCTGCAGCGTCTGCAGGAAATCGACGCCACCCTGCCTCAGGAGCCCGGTGAGTTTGCCGCTGAAATCCGTAAGAATTTTGAAGAAGCCATGGACGACGATTTCAACACCGCCAAGGTGCTGGCCAACTTCTTCGAGATCGCCCAGCGCATCAACGCTGCCCTCCCCTCCCCCAAGAAGCAGCAGCAGCTCTGCGGCGTTTATGCCACCATTAAGGAGCTTTACGAGATCCTCGCCCTTTTCACCACCGACCACTCCGAATTTGTGGACGCCCTGCAGCGCAAGTACTACGTGCTGCGCAAGGTGGACAAGGAAGCCGTGGAAAAGCTCATTGCCGAGCGTCTCACCTTCCGTATGGCCAAGAACTGGGAGGAAGCCGACAAGCTCAAGCAGCAGCTTCTGGACATGGGCATCGTCCTCAAGGACACCAAGGACGGCACGGAATACAGCATCGCCATCTGAATACAGTAAAAAAATCCCCACCGAAATCGGTGGGGATTTTTCTTATTTCCTCCTCCGCAAAATGCTCCACTTTGGTGCCTCGCAGGGCAGGGTCAGGCACACGCGCTGCATGGGGCGGTTGGCAACCGCGAGAGGCAGGCCCTCCTCGTCCGCAAGTTCACCGCAGACAAAGGCCACGATCTCCCCCCGGGGCATCATCAGCTCCAGCTGATCCCCGGGCATGAAGCGGTTGCGCTGATGCACCACGGCCCGGCCATCCGCGGCGCATTCCTCCACCACGGCGATGAATTCGCTGCCGCTGGTATACTCGCTCTCCGCCGTGTGCTGGCCGGGATAGCCGTAATAAAAGCCGGTGGAATAGGGTCGGTGGCTCACCTGCTCCACTTCCTGCCGCCACTTGTCCGCAAGCGTCTCCCCGGCCATCACCGCGTCCACCGCATGACGGTAGGCATTGGTGACGGTGGCGGCATAGTAAGCGGATTTGTTGCGGCCCTCGATCTTAATGGAGTCGGCCCCGGCCTCGTAAAGCTCGCCCAGATGATCGATAAGGCACATATCCCGGGAATTCAGAATAAACGTCCCCTGCTCTGTCTCCTCAATGGGGAAATATTCTCCGGGGCGCTTTTCCTCCACCAGCGCATAGCTCCAGCGGCAGGGCTGGGCGCACTGGCCCCGGTTGGCATCCCGGCCGGTCATGTAGTTGGACAAGAGGCAGCGACCGGAAAAGCTCACGCACATACTGCCGTGGACAAAGACCTCAATTTCCAGCGCCGCCGGCGTATTCTTACGCATGGCCCGCAGTCCCTCCAGCGTCAGCTCCCGGGCCGGGATCACGCGGTTAGCCCCCAGCTCATAGAGGGCCGTTGCCGTGGCGCTGTTCATCACGCCGGCCTGGGTACTCACATGGATGGGCACATGGGGAATGTGCTTTCGGCAGAGGCTCAGCACACCCATGTCGCCCACGATGACGGCATCGGTCCCCAGCGCCTCCAGCTCCCGGAGATAGGCAGGCAGACGGGTGATTTCCTCCTCGGTAGGCACCGTGTTGCAGGTGACATAGGCTTTCGCCCCCCGCTCATGGCAGAGCGCCACGGCAGCGGCCAGATTCTCCATATCCATACAACCCACAGCGCGCATGCCATAGCCCGGCCCGGAGAGATATACCGCATCAGCCCCATAGGCCAGCGCCATCTGTGTCCGTTCCAGATCCCCCGCCGGGGAGAGCAGTTCCAGCTTTCTCATCCATCCCCCACCTTTCTTTCCCTATGATTATAGCCGCCCAAAACCGCTGCGTCAACGCTTCGGTGTTCCTCTTGACAAATCCCCACAGCCGTGTTATATATCTTAATACAGTTAATACAGAGGAGGAGACGTTGTGATCTCGATCAACTACCGGGACCCCCGGCCCATATACGAACAGGTGAAGGAGAGCCTGCGCAGACTCATCGTCACCGGCGCGCTGCCGCCCCGGGATAAGCTCCCTTCGGTACGGGAGCTGGCCACTTCTCTGGCCATTAACCCCAACACCATTCAGCGCTCATACCGGGAACTGGAAGCCGAGGGCTACATCATTTCCATGCCCGGCAAAGGCAGCTTTGTCTGCGACAGCGCTGAGGAGAACAACCGCCGCTGTCAGGAGCTTCTGAAGCAACTGGATGAAACCGCAGCGGAGCTTCGCTGGCTGGGTATGAGTACCGACGACATCTGCAGCCATTTGAGAGGAGGAAAGAACGATGGCTAAGATAGAGCTGAGAGGCGTCTGCAAGAGTTTTGACGGCTTCATGGCACTGGACGACTTGAATATGAACGTCACAAAGGGCGCCGTTTACGGACTCGTCGGTCCCAACGGGGCCGGTAAGACCACCGCCATCCGGCATCTGGCCGGAGTGCTGCGCCCCGACCGGGGCGAAGTGCTGGTAGATGGCGAGAGCGTTTATGAAAATACCGACATCAAGGGCCGCATGGTCTGCGTACCCGATGACGTCTTTTATTTTCTGCCGGACAGCACCCGGGACATGATGAAGTTCTGGCGGGGAATCTACCCCCATTTTGATGAAAAGCGCTACACCGCCCTGGGCGAAGCCTTCAGTGTGGATGAAAAGCAGAGCATCCGCCGGCTGAGCCGCGGTATGCAGAAGCAGGCTACCATCCGTCTGGCCCTCTCCGCCCGACCGGAGCTGCTGGTGCTGGACGAGCCCATGGACGGTCTCGACCCGGTGATGCGCCGTCAGGTCTGGAGCCTGATCCTCTCCGACGTGGCGGAATACGGCATGACGGTGCTGGTCTCCTCCCACAATCTCCGGGAGCTGGAGGACGTCTGCGACCATGTGGGCATCCTCAACCGGGGTAAGTGCCTGCTGGAGCGCTCCCTCTCCCAACTGCAGGACAATGTGTCCAAGGTGCTCATCGCCCTGCCGGACGAGCAGGCTCTCCCCGAGGGACTGGAACTCCTGCACGAGAGCCGCATGGGCAAGCTCCGCACCCTGATTCTGCGGGGAAGCGCGGAGGCGCTTACTGCCACCCTGTCGGTCCTCAACCCCCTTTATATGGACGTTGTACCCCTCACGCTGGAGGAGATCTTTATTTACGAACTGGGAGGTGCCGATTATGCGGTCAAGGACATCCTTCTTTAATAAGACGGTCTTTTGCAAGACCATCCAGCGCTTCTGGCCTCTCTGGCTGGGCCATGCGGCACTCTGGTTCCTGCTGCTGCCCATGGAGCTTATCAACCGCTTTGGCCGCAGCAATGTGGTGGAGCTGCGGGTCAAGGCCGATGTTCTCAGCGCAGCCACGGATTACAGCGGCGCCGTCGCCTTTATCTTTGCCATTCTTGCCGCCATGGCCGTGTTCGGCTGGCTCTACAATACCCGCAGCGTCAGCTTTATGGCAGCGCTGCCGGTGCGGCGGGAGACCATGTTCCTCTCCTCCTATGCAGCAGGCTTCGTGATGCTGCTCCTCAGCAGCGTTCTGAATTTCTTCATCAGCTGGCTGATCCTCGCCATCAACGGCATGGGCGGCGGCGTGGTCTGGCTCACGCAATGGCTGGCCGTGGCGGCTCTGGACACGCTGAGCTTCTATGGCTTCTCCTCCCTCTGCGCCATGCTGACAGGCAGTCTGGTGATCCTCCCGCTGGTCTATGTGGTACTGCAGCTCACCGCCACAGTGGTGGAAGCGCTGGTAGGCTATCTCCTCACCTGCCTGCTCTACGGCTTCCCCCACTACAGTAACGGAGCCTTCAGCTACCTCTCTCCCCTCTTTGCCCGTATGCGCCATTGCCATCTGGGCACGGACGCCTATCAGGACGAGGTGCTGGGCTGGAACATCCGGGACTATTACATAGAAGGCTGGGAGGTTATCCTGATCTACGCCGCCGTGGGGCTTCTGCTCTCGCTGCTGGCCCTCTGGCTTTATAAGCGGCGGCGGATGGAGACCGCATCGGATGCGGTGGCCATCGAGATCCTCAAGCCCACCTTCCGCGTCTGCATGGCCGTGGGCTGCGCTCTCTGCGCAGCGGCGGGCGGCTATTACCTCATCTATACCGGCTCCTATGTCCCCGGCAATGCCCCCCGGGCTGCTCTTGTCGCAGCGCTGCTGCTCCTCGGCTGCAGCATCGGCTGGTTCGCCGCCGAGATGCTGATCTATAAGAGCTTTGCCGTCTTCAGGCGCCACCGCCGCGGCTGGCTGATCCTCTCGGCCCTGCTGTTGGCTTTGACCGTTGTGGTGGAAACAGATATTCTCGGCATAGAGGACAAGACCCTCGCCCCGGAGGACTATGACACGGTCTGGGTAACCTCCATGGGCGAAGCCATCTCTCTGGACGGCGAGGAGGCCAGAGCCATGCTCAGTGAGCTCCATCAGAGCATCATTGACAACAAGGCTCTCCACGAGGGCGGCGCGCCCATCCGGAGCCGCACCCTCATGCTCGCCTTCCAGAAGAAAGAGGGCGACATCTTAAAAACAGTGTTTACGAGAAACTACTATCTTGCCGCCACCCCCGACCAGGCGGAGGACTACGGCTCCGATATGCGTACACTGGAAAAGCTCTTTAACCTCCCCGAATGCATTCTTGACCGAAAGGAAGTCCCCTTCCCGGTCACCCGACAGGGGATCACCTATGCCAATGTGGTCGAGACCTTCATGAGTGAAAGCGACCATGAGGCCGCCAGCTACACCCGGGAGGCCCCCAATCTCCTGCTGGCCCTCAGCGACGCGGAGGCCTACGAGCTTTATACCGAGTGCATCCTCCCGGACATTGCCGACGGTACACTGGGCCGCATCTGGCTCTTTACCGACGAGGCTTATGCCAGAAGCATCTACAATTGCCAGATTGAGATGGAGTTTCATCACCGAAACGTCGACAACTCCACCGACTCCCACTGGTTCCACACCACCCCCACCCCGGAGTCTTATCGTACCAACGCATGGCTCGAAGCGCACGGCGTAGAGCTGGAAACCTTCTGGGAAGCTCTGGAGCGCGCCGGTGAGACAGAAACGGTTACGAACAGCGACAATTGGTAAAATAATATCCCCGTCCGGCATGTCGGACGGGGATATTATTTATTACTCATCCGGGGTTTCGTAGTAGCTCTGGGTCTGGAGGAAGGCCTCAAACTCGTTCTGGAAAAGGAAGAACTTATGGGTTCCCGACTCCTCATCCAGGGCATAGAAGAGATACTGGGTATCGCCCGGATACAGGGCAGCCCGGAGGGATGCAAGGCCCGGGTTGCTGATGGGACCGGGAGGCAGACCCTCATAGACATAGGTGTTGTAGAGGTTCTCCGTATCCCGGAGCATGGTGCCGGTGGGCATGGCCAGTTCGGTTTCACCCGCGCCGTAAAGCACCGTGGCATCCATCTGCAGCAGCATTCCCTGCTCCAGTCGGTTATATATGACCGAGGCGATAAGGTAGCGCTCGTCGTCGTTGGCGGCCTCCTTTTCGATGATGGAGGCAATGGTAACCACATCGTGGTAGCTCATACCGCTGTCGTAGAGCCGCTGGATCATCTCGGCGGTGAAGCGGTTGCGGAAGTTGGAAAGGAACTTGTTGATGGCGCTGGGGGCCTGCATGCCCTCGTAGAAATAATAGGTATCCGGGAAAAGATACCCTTCCAGACGGCCCGGCGTACCGGTGCCTTCGCCCTCCAGAAAGCTGTAGGAGTAATCGGAGTTGGCCGCCGCCTCATAGAGGTCGGCCTGGGAGCAGACCTTATGCTCCTCCAACCGCTCAAAGATCTGGGCCAGAGTAAAGCCCTCGGGGAAGGTGACCTTGGTCTGCACCTGAGAGTCGGAACCCACCTGCATCTTCTTCACCAGCGCACGGTAGTCGTAGTTGGTGTTCAGCTCATAGGTGCCCGGGTCGATCTTCTCATCGGCATCGGAGAAGGCGGAATAGAGCTTAAAGAGCCACTTGTAGTTGACAATGCCCTGATCCTGCAGCAGCCGGGCCACCACATTCATATCCGCGGCCTTCACAATCTTCTGACCGATGACCTCGCCGTTTTCGTCCTTCACGTCCACGGCCTTGTCGCTGAAAATGGTATCCGGGATGGTGACCTCCGCACTGGTGTACTCCTTGTTGAGGGCCAGAACATCGCTGGCCGCCATCCAGGCCACGCAGGCCAGGACGATGCTCAAAGATATCACAAAGGCCGCATACATAAGACCGCCCAGACAGCCCAGCTGACCGTCACGGCGGAAGCGGATGGGCATGTAGTCCCGCTCCTCATGCTCGTCGATAAACTCATCTTCCTCTTCCTCCTCATAGATTTCCGGGGGAAGGGGCTCCTCCTGTACCGCGGGCTTCTCCGTCATTTCCTGACTGCCCATAAGGGCCCAGGCGCGGCGGTCAAAGTCCGTAAGAGGCCGGGTAGGCTCTCCCTGGGGAGTGACATCCATGGCGCTGTCAACGGCCTGCACGGACCGCGTAGGCTCCTCCGGCTGGTATATACGCCCGGTGGGCTGCTCTTCAAATCGATCAGACATAGGGACCTCCTGCATGAGTAACCGCCAACGTGCGGCGGGCATAAGATAACGCAGACGGATGGATGAGAGTTCCTCTCCCCACCGTTGCGGCCTCGGCCGTATGGACCGTGCGGGGTCAGGCCGCTGAGATCACGGCGCACGGAGAAAGGAAATGTATCATGTTCTGCGGAAATAACAATGGCGGCGGCTGCCTCTGGATCATCATTATCATCATTCTGCTCTTCTGCTGCGGCGGCTGCGGCGGCAACAGCTACGGTAACGGCTGCGGCAATGCCCTCGGCGGCGGCAACTGCGGCTGCGGCTGCTAAACATAGAAAGCAAGCATGACTCGGGCCCTTCGGGGCCCTTTTTAGTTTTTCTTTTAAAGCTGTGAAAATACCTGACCGATGGGCGCGCGGACGATAAGATCCGCCTCATTATCCCGGGGGGTGGGCGACATATTGATGAGAACCAGCTTCTTCCCCGTATAATAGTTAATAAGGCCGGCAGCGGGATAGACAATCAGGGATGTACCGCCGATGATCAATACATCGGCCTTGCGGATATAATCCACGGCGGCGTAGAGATCGTCCTGATCCAGCCCCTCCTCATAAAGCACCACATCCGGTCGGATGACACCGCCGCAGCGGCAGCGGGGTACCCCCGTCCCCTCCTCGATGGTTTCAATGGGGTGGGGCTGTCTGCACCGGGCACAGTAGCAGCGCCTGGTGCTGCCGTGGAGTTCGATGACGCGTCTGCTTCCGGCGGCCTGATGAAGGCCGTCGATGTTCTGGGTGATGACCGCCTTCAGCTTCCCCGCCGCCTCCAACTCCGCCAGACGGATATGGGCCGCATTGGGCTTTGCCCCGTGTATCACCAGCTTATCGCGGTAGAAGCGGTAGAACTCCGCCGGATCGCGCTCAAAAAAGCTGTGGCCAAGAATGGTCTCGGGGGGATATTTGTACTGCTGATTATAGAGGCCATCCACGCTGCGGAAATCGGGAATTCCCGATTCGGTACTCACACCGGCCCCGCCGAAAAAGACGATGTTGTCGCTCTCCTCAATCCACGTCTTCAGCGTTGCAACAGAAGCTTCCATACAAGCACCCCCTTGACCTGTTATTATACCAAAGGAGGAGAATTTTTACAATAAAAAAGCAAGAGGAAAGAAAAAGTCTTTCCTCTTGCTTTCCATTGTATTTATCAGCCGGGGCCCATGGTGTAGTTGGGGGCTTCCTTGGTGATATAAATATCGTGAGGATGGCTCTCCTTGAGGCCGGCGGCGGTGATGCGTACAAACTGGCTCTTGGTGCGCAGATCCTCGATGGTTGCCGCGCCGCAGTAACCCATGCCGGAGCGGAGGCCGCCCACCATCTGGAAGATGGTGTCGGACACGGGGCCACGGTAAGGCACGCGGCCTTCCACGCCTTCGGGGACCAGTTTGGTGCTGCCGCTCTGGAAATAGCGGTCCTTGGAGCCCTTGGCCATGGCGGCAAGAGAACCCATGCCGCGATAGACCTTGAACTGACGGCCCTGATAAACCTCGGTGTCGCCCGGGGACTCCTCACAGCCGGCCAGCATGGAGCCCAGCATGACCGCGCTGCCGCCGGCCGCGATGGCCTTGACAATGTCGCCGGAGTACTTGATGCCGCCGTCGGCAATGATGGGGATGCCATACTTGTTGGCCATGGCAGCACTCTCCAGCACGGCGGTGATCTGGGGCACGCCGATACCGGCCACCACACGGGTGGTACAGATGGAGCCGGGGCCGATGCCCACCTTGACGCAGTCGGCGCCCGCCTCGATCAGGGCGCGGGTACCGGAGGCGGTGGCCACGTTGCCGGCGATGAGCTGCACATCGGGGTACTTCTCCTTCACCTGAGAAACGGCCTTCATGATGTTCTGGGAATGGCCGTGGGCGCTGTCCAGCACCAGCACGTCCACACCGGCATCCACCAGAGCGCCGGCACGGTCCATCATGTCGCCCGTAACGCCGATGGCGGCACCGCAGAGGAGGCGGCCGCGGCTGTCCTTGGCGGAGTTGGGGTAGGCCAGAGCCTTCTCAATGTCTTTAATGGTGATGAGGCCCTTCAGGTGGAAGTTTTCGTCCACGATGGGGAGCTTCTCGATCTTATGCTTATGGAGGATCTTCTTGGCTTCCTCCAGAGTAGTGCCCTCGCGGCCGGTGACAAGACCCTCGCTGGTCATAACTTCCTTGATCTGGCGCTCCATATTGCGCTCAAACTTCATGTCGCGGTTAGTGATGATACCCACCAGCTTGCCGGCCTCGTCCACAATGGGAACGCCGGAGATGCGGAACTTGGCGCAGAGGGCATCGGCATCCCGGAGGGTATGCTCCGCAGAAAGGAAGAAGGGGTTGGTAATGACGCCGTTTTCACTGCGCTTTACCATATCCACCTGCTCGGCCTGCTGCTCGATGGTCATATTCTTATGAATGATGCCCATACCGCCCTCGCGGGCCAGTGCAATGGCCATGCGGTACTCGGTAACGGTGTCCATGGCGGAACTAAGAACAGGAATATTCAGCTTGATCCTGGCAGTGAGCTGGGTGCTGAGATCCACCAGATTGGGGGTCACATCGCTGGCTGCCGGAACAAGCAGCACATCGTCAAAAGTCAGGCCCTCTCCCACAAAACGGTCCGCATACAGTTCGTTCATGCCTACCTCCCACAACGTAAATTTATCGGGTATTAAATGTTATTTTACTCCAACACACAAAGTACTGTCAACACCGGAATGTACGACAAAGTGATTTTCTTTTTCCAGGCAGAAACAGGGTATTTTCACAGCAGGCACAAAAAACCCCCGTTCCATACGGAACGGGGGTTTTTATGTGCATTAGTAGTAGCGCTTGTTCTTGTTCTTGCGGGCAGCCTCGGACTTCTTGCGGCGCTTGACGCTGGGGCTCTGGTAGTATTCCTTCTTACGGAGGTCAGCCAGAACGCCGGACTTGGCGCAGGAACGCTTGAAACGCTTCAGAGCGGAATCAAGAGATTCGTTTTCCTTGACATGAACTTCAGACACTTTATTTCCCTCCCTCCAAACGCGCCCAAACGCTTTGGGGACAAATTTCAGCTTTTAAGCATGAGTATTATACTCATTTGGTCCTGACTTGTCAAGACCAATCCTCGACAGAATTAAGGCTTTTTATTCAGCCAGGCTTCCGCTGCCATGCAGATAAAGCCGCTGCCCTCCAAACGGAGCGCTTCGCCCTGCCAGGCACGAACTACAGCGGTCTCACCGGCGGTGAGTGCCAGTTTTTCTTCGCCGAAGCAGAGCTCGCCGCTGCCCTGCACACAGTAGAGATAGAGCACATGACCCTCGGCGCAGATATCGCCCATGGGGGCAAGCGTTTCGCCGCCGCAGACAGCGCGGGAAGCGCCGGAGGCGCGCCCCTTGCGGAGCATCAGGTTGAAGTCCACGCACTTGCCCCAGCACTGGGTCTCGGCGCCGCCGTCGAAGGCATGGACGGCACGGGGCTGCAGCGTGAAGCGCTCGCCGCCGTCGTGGCAAAGCTCAATGGGGGCGGAAAGCGTGGCGATGAGCCGGTTATAGTCGGGCAGAGCGGTGAAAAGGGACTCGTCCAGCTCCACTGTGGCGCTGCTCAGCCGCCAGGTAAAGTCGCGGTCAGCATAAAGGGCGGTGGCCGGCTCGATGGCGATCTGGGTGGTGCTGCCGCCACTCCACTGGCTGACGGCGTAGTCGGAAGATTTGAGAAGAGTAACGTTCATCATAATACCTCCATAAAAGAAGCCCCCGCCGCTTGGGGCGAGGGCTTCACAGGGTTACATGAGTCCTTACAGAGTGGCCAGCAGCTCGTTGTAGACGGCGTCAGCCAGAGGCAGGGCCTTCTCCAGCAGAGCTTCGCCCTTGCTGCGGTATTCGGCAACAAAAGCCTCGTCGCTGATACCCGCAATGTTGATGCGGACGTTCATCCAGGCACCCTGGATGGCGCTGCGCAGGTTCAGGGCGGCGCAGCCCAGGTCGCTGGCGGCGGTGGCGTTGAACTTGCCCAGAATGCTGTGGGCCAGCTCAAGAGCCTCGCAGCTGAGCTCCATCATCTCGTAAGGGGTGAGGGTGCAGCCCTTAAGGGCGGCCTGCATGGCGGCCTTGCGGGCGGCCTTTTCCTCGTCGGTGTCCTTGGGCATGGTGAAGACGGCGGACACGGCGTTGAACGCCTCGGTGTCGCGGTCGATCACGTCCACGAACTGAGCCTTGATCTCCTCGGCACGCTTCCGAACAGCCTTGACGGTCTCCTCGAACTCAGCGTACTTCTTGCGGCCCTCGGTGAGCGCGCAGACCATGGCGATGAGGCCGGCGCCCTGAGCGCCGCAGAAGGCGCTGGCGCTGCCGCCGCCGGGAGCGGGCTCAACGGAAGCCATGACATCCACGAAATCGCGGACGGTTCTTTCAACAAGCAGCATTCTTATCTCCTTAGCCGATCAGGTTGTACTCCATGACCTGCTTGCGGTAATCGAAGCTCTCAAGCTTGAGGTAGAACTCGGCGCAGTCCAGCAGGGCCTTGGCGGGGGTGAGACCCACCAGCTCGCTGCCGATGATGCGGGCACCGTAG
>SVLG01000098.1 GCA_015068055.1 Oscillospiraceae bacterium
TGGAAATTCCCGTTATTTCCGAAACAATTACTACAGAAACAACTTATGGACGCAGAAAAACGGCGTGACCTTCGGGTCACACCGTTCTCTGCGGCAAATAGTTACTTGTCACTATTAAGCCAATGGATCGCGGGGCTTTTTGCCTTTACAGCGGACTTTTCTGGATTTTGGCCCAGCGGCGGGGATACTGGGGCGGGGTGGGCCCTACCTTGCGGATCAGCACCGCGCTGTGTACCGCGTCGGTCCCGGGCACGGTGTACTTCACCGTTTTTTCGTATTTGGCCCCCAGCACACGGATGGCTTTTTGAGCTTCCTCCAGCTCCTCCTCCGGTTCCGGGCCCTTCATGGCCACAAAGAGTCCCCCCTGCTTCAGGAAAGGCAGGCAAAGCTCACAGAGGAGGTTCAGCCGGGCTACGGCCCGGGAGGTGGCGATGTCAAAGCGCCCCTTCAGCTCCGCGGCCTCCTCGGCCCGGCCATGGATGCACTTGACACCGGTGATACCCAGAGCGGCACAGACCTCCTCCTGAAAGTCTACACGCTTGCGAAGACTGTCCAGCATGGTGAGATGCAGCTTCGGCTCCAGAATCTTCAGCACCAGCCCGGGAAAGCCCGCTCCGCTGCCGATGTCAATGCAGCGCGCCCCGGCAAAGTCCGCGCAGCCCAGCAGGGCCCCGCAGTCGAGAAAGTGGAGCCGGGCGCAGTCGGTCTCGCCGGTGATGGCGGTGAGGTTCATGACCCTGTTCTTCTCCTCCAGCAGCTGCCAGTAGCGCCGCAGATCGGCCGCGGCACCGGCGCGCAGGGGAACGCCCAGTTCTTCAAAACCTGTTTTCAGTATTTCTTCCATTCGAATATCTCCTCAGGTCCTGCCGCCGAAGCGCTGGCCGCAGCGGGGACAAGTGATCTGGATGCGTCCCTTGCCCCGGGGCAGACGCAGCCGGTATCGCATTCCCTGCTCCTTTCTCTCTTATAAGGCTTTTTCAGTTTATCATGGCTCCCCGACTTACGTCAAGACGCATGAGCGCCTCCCTCGCTGCATATCCTGTTGCGGGGGTGAGCTTATGAAAAAAGGATGGATGGTCCTGTGTGCGCTGCTTCTGGCGGCAGAAATGCTCAGCGGCGGACGCCTGGGCTCCGCCGCGGCAGCGCAGCTGAACCGGGCGGCGGAAAGCGGCAAACTGGCCGCCGTCACCCTTTCGCTGGAGCTGGGTCGGCCGACGGCCATGACCGCCGGGGAGGACAGGCCCCCGGCGCCAACAGCCGAACCCACACCCGTTCCAACGCCGGTGCCCACACCACCGCCCACGCCCGCGCCCACTCCGGAGCCGACCCCGGCCCCCTCGCTGGTGCCGCTGGCCGAAACGAAAACCGCGGTTTTCCCGGACGTGGCCGTGACCAACCGCAGCTCACAGGTGGTGGACATCCATGCCCTCCTGCAGGAAAAGCCCGATGTGCTTCTGCCCGCAGACTCCCCGCAAATTCTGATCATTCACACCCACGGTACCGAGGCCTATACCCCCTCCCCCGGCAGCGAGTACACGGAGAGCGACGAATACCGCACAACGGACTGTGATTACAATGTAGTAAAGCTGGGGGAGGTGCTGCAGCAGGAGCTCAGCGCTCAGGGACTCCATGTAATCCACGACCGGGGACTCTATGACTATCCCAGCTATACCGGTTCCTACGACCGCTCGGCTGCCGCCGTGGAACAGTGGCTGCAGCAGTATCCCGGCATCGCGGTGGTTATTGATCTCCACCGGGACGCGCTGGGCAGCGGCGATGCCGTGTACAAGACCCGGGCGGCCCACAGTGCGGAGCCTTCCGCACAGGTCATGCTGCTGGTGGGCACCGGGGACAACGGTCTGGCCCATCCCCGCTGGCAGGAAAACTTCAAGCTGGCCCTGCGGCTGCAGGAAGCTATGGATAAGACCACACCCACTCTGGCCCGGCCCATTGATCTGGTGGCCGAGCGCTACAACCAGCACTACACCACCGGTTCCATGATTTTGGAAGTGGGCAGCAGCGGCAACACCCTGCCGGAGGCTCTCTGCGCCGTGCGGCTTTTCGCCCGCGCCGCCGCCCCGGTCTTTTTGTCGCTGGTGGAACCCCCGGTATAAAACAACCGCCTCCCTGTCCATACTTACAGGCAAAGGACATTTAAGGAGGCCGCTATGAAGGTAAACGATATTATGAGCTCCCATGTGATCTGCGTGGGTCAGGACGAGAGCGTAGGCACCGCCGCCCGGCTCCTGAAGCGCTACAATCTGGGTGTGCTGCCGGTTTGCGACGGGCAGGGTCGGCTTCGGGGCGTGGTCACGGACCGGGACATCGTGCTGCGCTGCGTGGCGCTGGAAGGCGACAGCGCCCAGCTCCGTGTCAGCGAGATCATGAGCCGGGGCGTGGTCACGGCGGAACGCAGCGAAAGCGTCAACGACGTCAGCAGCCGCATGGCCGCCCGGCAGCTGCGGCGCATCCCGGTCACTGAGGACGGGCGCATTGTGGGCATGGTGAGCCTTTGCGATTTGGCCCGCCGCGCCGACTGCCGCATGGAGGCCGGAGACACCCTCGGCGCCGTATCAGCCAACCTGCGTCGGCTGTGAAAGGCTTGCTTCCGGGGCCGTTTTGTGGTATGGTCAAGCCATCTTGGGAGGTGGCTTATGAACACAACGACCGTCCGGCCCCGGAACTTATACTACGACTTTCTCATCGCCATGGAGGCGGTGATCCTCTTTGGCCTCTGGTTTCTGCTGCTGGGCGAGTGGCGCACGGCGCTGCTGGCGGCCGTGGCCAGCTTCTGCGCCCTGGGCTGGGGACTGCGCCTCATTTTCCAGCGGCAGTACCGCCGGGGTGTGCAGCGGATGTACCAGAAGGACTATGCCGCCGCTGCCAAAGCCTTTGAGGAAAGCTGGGTCTACTATAAAAGCAAGCCCTGGATCGACAAATACTGCTTTCTTACCATGTTTTCCTCCTCGTCCATCCCCTATGAGGAGATGAGCATGAACAATCTGGCCCTCTGCCTTCTCCATCAGGGAAAGGACAAAAAGGCGCTGGAGATCTATAAAAAGCTCCGGACAAAGAACCCGGACTTCCCTTACGTAGAGCGCAGCATCAACGAAATCGAATACCACCTGGCACACAAAAGCAAGTGAGGACGGGAAACCGTCCTCACTTTTCTCTATAAAAAATTTTAAAAATGCTATTTACCCTATTGACAAACAGGGTTAAAGGGTGTATATTAACATCACTAAGAACAATTCTTAATCTTAATTAAAACAAATAAGGAGGAAATATACTATGGCTAAATGGGTTTGCGGAGTCTGCGGTTACGTCCACGAGGGTGACACCCCTCCCGAGGCTTGCCCCCAGTGCAAGGTCCCTGCTTCCAAGTTCAGCGAGCAGAAGGGCGAGATGGAGTGGAAGGCCGAGCATGTTCTCGGCGTAGCCAAGGGCGTTGATATGGAGATCATCGAGGGTCTGCGCGCCAACTTTGAAGGCGAATGCACCGAGGTCGGCATGTACCTGGCCATGGCCCGCGTGGCGCACCGCGAGGGTTACCCCGAGATCGGTCTCTACTGGGAGAAGGCCGCTTACGAAGAAGCTGAGCATGCCGCCAAGTTTGCAGAGCTTCTCGGCGAGGTCGTAACGGACTCCACCAAGAAGAACCTGGAGCTGCGCATCGAGGCCGAGAACGGCGCCACCAACGGCAAGTTTGAGCTGGCCAAGCGCGCCAAGGAGCTGAACCTTGATGCCATCCACGACACCGTCCATGAGATGGCCCGCGACGAGGCTCGCCACGGCAAAGCATTCGAAGGTCTGCTGAAGCGTTATTTCGGCTAATAAAACGCCTTAAATACTGACTTATTACGAGAGGGAATGGCTGCTGCCGTTCCCTCTCTTTTTCGTGCCTGTGTCTTTTGCGTGTCCTGCTGCCGTTTTCGGCTAACCAAAAGTAGGGGAAATGTGTCTTGCGAAAATGTGTCCTTAATTTAGTTGTTTTCGGTCATGTTGACGAGCTTGTAAAAGCTCGTTCTTTTTGTGCCTGTCTGCTCCATGGCTGTCTTTGCTGTGATTTCTCCTGCTTTCCAAGAGGTGTAAACGCTATCCCAATTTGCAGGAAAGACGAGAGACGGTCTGCCAAGTTTCTTGCCGTTCTGCTTTGCTGCTTCAATGCCCTCTGCCTGTCTTTTGCGAATGTTTTCGCGTTCCTGCTCTGCGATAGTTCCCAAGACTTCAATCAGAATGTTGTTTACCATTTCAAACACCCATTCTTGTCCCTCGGGCAAGTCCATCATTGTTGTAGGCAAATCAATGACTTTCAGCCGAATGCCGTTCTCTTTGAAGTATTGCAGTTCGTTGTGAATGTCGTATTTGTTACGGCTCAATCTATCAAGGGATTTC
>SVLG01000099.1 GCA_015068055.1 Oscillospiraceae bacterium
CTGGGTATTTTTGCCCAGTGTTCGGCAAATATTCTCACCATCAACCAGAGCATCCCCGTCAGCGGCTGCGCCAACGTGACCATCTCCGCGGACACCGCGGCCATGGGCGTGAGCATGGAGGAGATGATGGATCAGCTGCTCAGCTGCTCCGGCGTCATCCGGGCGGAAATTCTGGCAGGCTGAGAGGGATACCATATGAAATATGTTGCAATTTTGGGCTACGGCACCGTGGGCCGGGGCGTGGAGGAAATTCTGCGGCTGAACGCCGACGAGATCACCCGCCGCACCGGCGAGCAGCTGGCCGTCCGTTCCATTCTGGTGCGCCGGGACTTCCCCGACTGCCCCTGCCGGGACAAGCTGGTGCAGGATTTTGCCCTCATTGAGTCCGATCCGGAGATCTCCATCGTGGCCGAGTGCATCGGCGGCGTAGGGCCGGCCCTGGACTATGTCCGCCGCTCCCTGAAAGCCGGCAAGAGCGTCGTCACCTCCAACAAGGAGCTGGTGGCCACCCACGGTCTGGAGCTGATGGCTCTGGCGGAGGAAAAGGGCGTCAGCTTCCTCTTTGAGGCCAGTGTAGGCGGCGGCATCCCCGCCCTGCGGCCCATGAGCCTGTGTCTGGGCGGCAACCGCATCCACGAGGTGCTGGGCATCATCAACGGCACGACCAACTACATTCTCACGGATATGCGCCGCAACGGCACCGCCTTTGCCGACTCTCTGGCGGAGGCCCAGCGGCTGGGCTATGCCGAGGCGGACCCCACCGCCGACATTGAGGGTCTGGATGCCGGGCGGAAGATCTGCATTCTGGCGGATCTGGCCTTTGGCAAAAACGTAGACCCCGGGGACATCTCCGTTACGGGCATCACCGGCGTGGCCGGGGAGGACGTGGCGGCAGCCGGTGCTCTGGGTTACCGGATCAAGCTGCTGGGCCGGGCGGTACGCAGCGGCGAGAGCAGCGCTGCGGCCTATGTGGCTCCCCATCTGGTACCCGTGGAACACGGTCTGGCTGCGGTGGAGGGCGTCACCAACGCGGTGGTCATCCGCTCCGACGCCGTGGGTGAAGTGGTGCTGCAGGGCCCCGGCGCGGGCAAGCTGCCCACGGGCAGCGCCGTGGTGGGCGACATCATCGAGGCCGCCCAGCAGGGTGACAAGCGCCGCTATCTCACCTGGGAGGCCGCTCCGGAGGGCTACCTCACCGATCCCGACACGCTCCAAAGCCGCTGGTACATTCGCTGCACAGCCTCCCGGGAGGCGGTTGCGGCGGCTCTGGGGGACGTGGAGTTCGCCCCGGTGGAGGACTGCGCCTTCCTGACGGAAAGCCTGTCCGGGCAGGAGATGAAGAAAAAGTCCGCGCCTCTGGGTGTTGTCAGCGCCCTGCGGGTTCTGGGCTGAATAGAATGAAGTATCCCATTCGCAATTGTTCGGAGGTTTCTATATATGTTGCTTGTTCAAAAGTTCGGCGGCAGCTCCGTTGCCGATCCGGAAAAAGTCCGGCGGGTAGCCGGCATCATCGCCGATAACTATTCCGAGGGCCACCAGCTGGTGGTGGTGCTCTCGGCTCAGGGGGATACCACCGATGAGCTGCTGGAAAAGGCGGCGCTGTATAACCCCAACCCCTCCAAGCGGGAGATGGATATGCTGCTGGCCACCGGCGAGCAGGTGAGCGTGGCTCTGATGGCCATGACCCTGGAGGCCATGGGTCTACCGGTAGTGTCTCTCTGCGGCTGGCAGATCGGCATGCAGACCAACTCCACCCACGGCGCCGCCCGGATCAAGCGCATCCAGGCCGAGCGCATCCATCGGGAGCTGGATCGGCGGCGGATCGTGCTGGTGGCCGGGTTCCAGGGCATCAATAAGTACGATGACGTCACCACCCTGGGCCGGGGCGGCAGCGACACCACTGCCGTGGCCATCGCCGCGGCCATTCAGGCCGACAAGTGCCAGATCTTCACCGACGTGGACGGCGTGTACACCGCCGACCCCCGGAAGGTGCAGGGGGCCCGGAAGCTGGACCAGATCACCTTTGATGAGATGCTGGAGCTGGCGACCCTGGGCGCTCAGGTGCTGCACAACCGCAGCGTGGAAATGGCAAAGCGATACAGCGTGAATCTGGAGGTACTCTCCAGCTATGTGAGAAAACCGGGTACGATCGTGAAGGAGGTCACCAAGAAAGTGGAACAAATGAGAATTACCGGCGTTGCCAAGGATACCAATGTCACCCGCATCGCCGTGGTGGGGCTCCCCGACGAGCCCGGCAAAGCCTATAAGGTACTGGCCATTCTGGGCAAGATCAAGGTCAACGTGGATCTGATCCTCCAGTCCGTGGGCAAGGAAGGCACCAACGATCTGAGCTTCACCGTCAACGCCGGTGATGCCGCCGCCGCCGTGAAGGCCCTGGAGGATGCTCAGGAAGTCATTGGCTTCGAGAAGGTCAGCGTGGATAACGAGGTGGCCAAGATCTCCATCGTGGGCGCGGGCATGCTCTCCACCCCCGGCATCGCCGCCATGATGTTCGAGGCCCTGGCCGGTGCCGAGATCAACGTGAAGATGATCACCTCCTCCGAGATCAAGCTCTCGGTGCTCATCGACAAGGCCTACGCCGATCTGGCCGTGCAGAAGGTGCACGACCGCTTCTTCGGCGAGGCGATCTAATCCGGAAAACGCAGAAAGGCGCTCCCGCCGGGAGCGCCTTTTTTTCGCAGGAAAATAAAATTTTAATTGACAATTGACAATGGACAGTTAACAATTGAAGTATCCGCTTTTCGATAGGGATGAAAGTCGGTAAGATGATCTGTCATTCTGAGCGATGCGAAGAATCCCCCTGTTTACCGGGGGATCCTTCGTCGCGCTGCTCCTCAGGATGACAGGCATTATTATAAGGAGTAACGAAAACTATGCACGGTTTGGGAACCATCGCCAACGCCGGGGCCATCGTCATCGGTGGTCTGCTGGGTCTGGCACTGAAAAAAGGACTGAAACCCCGGTTTCAGGAGATGCTCATGCAGATCATGGGCATCTGCGTGATGTTTCTGGGCATTGCCGGGGCGCTGACCGGTCTCATGGAGGCCGGGGCTGACGGGGAACTGACCACCCGCAACTCCATGCTGCTCATCGGTTCCATGGTGCTGGGCGGGCTGCTGGGGGAATGGATCAACATCGCCCACGCCCTGGAGCGCTTCGGGGACTGGTTGAAGGTCAAGGCCCGTTCCACCTCCGACCCCCATTTTACCGAGGCCTTTGTCACCGCCTCACTGGTGGTGTGCGTGGGGGCCATGGCGGTGGTGGGCTCCATTCAGGACGGTCTGCTGGGGGATGCCTCCATGCTCTATGCCAAGGCGGTGCTGGACTGTGTGATCATTTTCGTCTTTGCCTCCGCCCACGGCAAGGGCGCGGTGTTCTCCGCGGTGCCCGTGGCCATGTTTCAGGGAGCCGTCACGCTGCTGGCGGGGCTCCTCTCCCCCCTTTTCAGCCCGGATGTCATTGGGGCGGTGTCCTTTGTGGGCTCGGTGCTGATCTTCTGCGTGGGCACCAATCTCTGTTTGAATACCAAATTCTCCGTGGCCAACATGCTCCCGGCGCTGGTGTTTGCCGGGCTGGCCGTGGGCATTTTCTAAGGAGGAATTTTCCATGAAAATCGTCATTCTCGATGGCGTGTCATTGAACCCCGGGGATCTCAGCTGGGAAGGGCTTGAAAAGCACGGGGAAGTCACCGTCTATGAGTTCACCCACCCCCATGAGGTCATGGAGCGCATCGACGGCGCGGAGATCGTCTATACCAACAAAACCCGCCTCACCGGCGACATGATCCGCTCGGCCAAAGACCTGCGCTTCATCGGCGTCATGGCCACGGGCTTTGACGTGGTGGATATTGAAGCTGCACGAAAGCGGGGCATCCCCGTGAGCAACGCCCCGGGCTACTCCACCCCCGCCGTGGCCCAGCTGGCCATGGCGCTGATGCTGGAAACGGCCATGCAGGTGGGGGAATATAACCGGGATGTCCACGCAGGCAAGTGGATCAACACCCCCAACCATCAGGTGTGGTCCCGTCCCTTGGTGGAGCTTGCGGGCAAAACCCTGGGTATCTACGGCTGCGGCAACATCGGCCGCCAGGTGGCGAAGATGGCCCAGGGCTTTGGCATGGACATCATCGCCTACAGCCGCCGGGCCCGGCCCGGCACCGTGCGGGAGGGCATCACCTTCGTAAGTAAAGAGGAGCTCTTCGCCCGGAGTCAGTATCTCTCCCTCAACTCCCCTCTCAACAGCGACAGCCGCCACATCGTCAACCGGGAC
>SVLG01000016.1 GCA_015068055.1 Oscillospiraceae bacterium
CGCTCTTCCGATCTCTCCTCTGTCTCCCCGCTGCGGCGGCGGAGCCCACGCTGGAGATCGAAGAACGCGTTCTGGCCGACGGCGCCCTTCGGGAACTCTGCTGGCTCACCGTGGACATGACGGAGAGCAGCATCCTTCTCGCCACCCCCGGCAACGACATCGACAACGACGGCGGCAGCGGCATGGGCGCCCCTTTGCTCTCCATGGCTGAGGACGCGGGAAAAGACGGGTACAGGGTTCTCGCCGCCATCAACGGCGACTTCTATAAAACGCCCTCCGACGGGGCAGAGTCCTTTGCCCACTATGCTCTGCTGGGTCCCATGATGAAGGAGGGACAGTGGATCTCCAACGGGCAGGGAACCGAGGGTTCTACGTATTTCGGCGTAAACCGTGATGGCGAGGCTGTCATGGGCCGGGCCGATGCGTCTGGCGACTGGCATGCCGTCCGGGCCAATCTCCGCGATGCCATCGGCGGTGAGCTGCTGCTGATCCACAAGGGGGAGAGTCAACTCTCCTCTCTCCGCTGGCGTACCGACAGCGCCACCCTCTCTGCCCGCTACGGAAGTGAGGGCCGGGCGCTGGATGAGAGTGGTTCCCCCCTGCCCACACTGACCTCCCACCCCCGCACCGCCGTGGGCATCCTGGAAAACGGGGATGTGGTCTTTCTCTGTGCCTCTCTGGGCTACGATACCCCGGGACTCACCATTGCGCAGCTGACGGAACTGCTGCTGGAGCGGGGCTGCGTGGAGGCCATGAATCTGGACGGCGGCCCCTCCTCCCAGATGGCCGTCCTCCGGGACGGCAAGCTGCAGCAGCTGAGAGAGCTGGGCATCTCCCGGCGCATCGGCGGCGGTCTTCTGGTGGTTGAGCTTGAAAAGGGAGAGGCTCAGCGCCTGCCCGTGGCGGCCACGCTCTTTATCAGCATCCCCGTGGGCGGCCTTCTCGGCTTCCTCATTGGCCAGAAGATCGTCCGGACCGGAAAGAAAAAGCGGCGTTAAAGCATACAACCCCGGAGTTCATCTCCGGGGTTGTTCCTATATAAGCGCTGCCATATCCGGCGGCAGTTCCGCCGTAAAGCAAAGCGACTCCCCGGTGACCGGCTGGACAAAATGCATACGCCACGAATGAAGCGCCGGGCGGCTCAGCCGCGGCGCACCTCCGTAGAGGGCATCGCCCAGCAGCGGACAGCCCAGCGCCGCCATGTGGGCGCGAATCTGGTGGGTGCGCCCTGTATGGAGCCGCAGCCGCACAAGGGCGCAGTCCGCCCCCGTCTGCAGCGTCTCGTAGTCTGTTCGGGCACTCTGTCCCCTTTCGTCCACGATACGCTTCTTCCCCTCCCAGCCAAGCCTTCGTTCCACGCGGCCGCTGCCGGGTGAGGCCTCACAAAGAGCCAGATACTCCCGGCAGAAGTCCTCCGTATGCAGGCTGCGCCGCAGTACCTCCTGGGCATGGGCGTGCTTGGCAAGCAAAATGAGGCCGCTGGTGCCCCGATCCAGCCGATGCACCGGGTGGAAGGGAAGCTCCGGCCGGTGGAAGGCCAGCGCATTGGCCAGCGTACAGGGCCCGCCTGCCACACCATGCACCGTCATGTCCGGGGATTTATTCACAAGCAGTATATCCCCGTCCTCATAGACAATGTGCAGCGGTGCCTCCATGGGTGCGGCGGTGTTGCGATCCGCCGGGTCATCCAGTCGCACGGCGAGAACATCCCCGCCCCGGAGGGTATCTGCGGCCCGGGCGTTTTCCCCGTTTATGCGCAGCGCCCCTTCCCGCCAGCTGATGGAACGAATCTGCCCGGCCGCCATCCCCAGCCTGCGCCGCAGCAGCTGCTCCAGACGCAGCCCGGCCTCCCCTTCTTCCATTGTATGTTCCCACATTCTCATACCGCTATTATACTCTGTCCGCCAAAATGGGCAAGGGCTTTTCTTTTGGCCGCAGCCGTGATATCATGGGGCCAAATTCTTTACGGGAGGCATGCCATGACCGGTCGCTTTGCCCCGACGCCCAGCGGGAGAATGCATCTGGGCAACATATTCTCGGCGCTGCTCTGCTGGCTCTCGGTACGCAGTCAGGGCGGTGAGCTGCTGCTGCGCATCGAGGATCTGGACACCCTGCGCTGCACGGTGGAAAACGCCGACATATTGAAAGATGACCTTCGCTGGCTGGGCCTTGGCTGGGACCGGGAATGCGCCCCCCAGCGGGAGCGCAGCGGGCGCTATGAGGAAATTTTGCAGAACTTGCTGGCAGCGGGTCACGTCTTCCCCTGCTGGTGTACCCGCGGCGATCTGAAAAACGCAGCCAACGCTCCCCACGCCTCCGATGGCCACCCCATCTATCCCGGCACCTGCCGCAATCTGACGGAGAGGGAGCGCGCGGAGCGCGCCGCCAAAAAGCCGCCCTTGTACCGGCTGCGGGTGCCCGACGAGTACATTCCTTTCACCGACGGGAACTACGGCGCGCAGGGAGAGAACCTCGCCAAAGACTGCGGAGACTTCATCCTCCGCCGGGCCGACGGGGTCTTCGCCTACCAACTGGCGGTGGTCGTGGACGACATCGACAACGGCGTCACCGAGGTGGTGCGGGGCTGCGATCTACTGGGCTCCACCCCCCGGCAGCTCTGGCTCTACCGGCTGCTGGAGGCTGCGCCCCCGGTCTATTACCATGTGCCTCTGCTGACCGCTCCGGACGGACGGCGGCTCAGCAAGCGGGATCAGGATCTGGACATGGGCATACTCCGGGAGAAGCACACCCCCGAGGAGCTGCTGGGCGCTCTGGCCCACGCCGCGGGCATACTGGAAAGAAATGAGGCCTGCAGCGCCGAAGAACTCATTCCCCTTTTCGACTGGAACAAAGTCGGCACAGCGGACAAGGCCATAGAGATATAAAAAGAGAGAGCATACGCTCTCTCTTTTTCAAACCTTGTTCATGCCGATCTTTACTTCCGGCGTCTTGGGTCGCGGCTCGTCGGCAGCGTAGCCCAGCAGCACGGCGCTGGCGGGCACAAAGCCCTCGGGGATGCCCAGCTTCTCACAGAGGACCTTGTCCTCCTTCAGCTGCAGCAGCATACCCCAGATGTAACAACTGCCAAGCCCTTCGGCCGTGGCGGCCAGCATCATGTTCTCAAGAATACAGGCTGCGTTGGCATACTCAATGCCGGGACGATCGGCCTGCGCCCGGGCCGACAGAATCAGCAGCAGCGGTGCGCCGTAGGTGGGATCGTTCTCCCCAAAGGGGGCTCGGACAGCCTCCCAGGCCTCCGCACTCTCCACCACGGTGAGGTACAGGGTGTCAAAGCGGCGCTTACCCACAGCGGCAGCGCTGCCGGCTTCGATGACCCGCTGCAGCACGTCGGCGGGAACCGGCCGGTCTTCGTATTTGCGGGCGGAATAGCGCTGATAAATGCTCTCATAAAGCTCCATGACGCAGCCTCCTCAGAAGATATGAATGACGCCGTAAGTCACAACGGTCATAATAGCCGCAGCGATGAGCACCCCCAGAAAGATGCTGGGCAGGGCCTTCTTCAGCCGCATATCCAGCAGCACGGCCGCCAGCGCACCGGTCCAGGCGCCGGTACCCGGCAGGGGAATGGCCACCAGAATGCAAAGCCCCAGGGCTCCGTACTTCTGCACGGTCTGCCCCTTCAGATGCGCCTTGTTCTCAATTCTGGTGATAAAGTCATCCATCCACTGCATGTGCTGTCGGATCCAGATAAAGACCTTGCGGATGTAGAAGATAATAAAAGGCACCGGCAGCATATTGCCCATAACGGCCATGGCCAAAGCCAGCGGGTAGTCCAGACCCAGAGCAATGCCATAGGGCAGACCGCCCCGAAGCTCCACAATGGGAACCATGGAAATAACAAAGGTGGCAAAGGCCTTACCGGCGGTGGTTCCTGTCAGCCAAGTCAGCATACTGTTTTTTTACTCCTGTTCCACGGCCTCGCGAATCGCGGCAGCCATGTAATCGATCATCTCGTCGCTCATACCCGGGTACACACCCACCCAGAAGCTGTCGCGCATGATGCGGTCGGTATTCTCCAGCGTACCCGCCACGCGGTAGCCCTCGCCGCTTTCGCGCAGCGCATCAAAACAGGGATGCTTGATGAGGTTGCCGGAAAAGAGCATACGGGTCTGCACTCCCTTGCCCTCAATGTGACGGACAACCTTTTCCCGGTCGATTCCTTCCTTCACGGTCATCAGAAAACCGAACCAGCTGGGATCGCTGCCCGGCACGGCTTCCGGCAGGATAAGCTTATCCTGCACCGCCTCCAGCGCCTTATGCAGCCGCTGCCAGTTATGCTTTCTCCGCTCAATGAAGCCGGGGAATTTCTTCAGCTGTTCACAGCCGATGGCGGCCTGCATGTCCGTAACCTTCAGATTGTAGCCAAAATGGCTGTAGACATACTTGTGGTCATAGCCTCGGGGGAGCTGGCCATACTGACCATCAAAACGGTGATTGCAGACATTGTCCCGGCCGGAGGGGCACATGCAGTCCCGCCCCCAGTCACGATAGGAGAGGATAAGCCGGTGGAGCAGCGGGTCATTGGTGTAAACCGCGCCGCCCTCGCCCATGGTCATGTGGTGGGGGGGATAAAAGCTGGAAGTGCCGATGTGGCCGATGGTGCCGGTGTAGCGACTTTCTCCGTTGATGGTGTAACGGCTGCCCAACGCGTCGCAGTTGTCCTCCACCAGCCAGAGATTATGCACATCGCAGAAGGCCTTCACTGCGCTCAGATCAAAGGGATTGCCCAGAGTATGGGCGATCATGACCGCCTTGGTCTTTTCGCTGAGGGCGGCCTCCAGCTTCGTAACGTCGATGTTGTACTGGGGAATGGTCACATCCACAAAGACGGGAACGGCCCCGTACTGCAGAATAGGGGTCACCGTGGTGGGGAACCCCGCCGCCACGGTGATGACCTCGTCCCCCCGTCTGATTTGCCGCTCCCCCAGCTCCGGGGCGGTGAGGACAGAGAAGGCGATGAGGTTGGCGGAGGAGCCGCTGTTGACGAGGCTGGCATAGCGCACACCCAGCCATTTGGCAAACTCACGCTCAAATTCGTCGGCATAGCGCCCGGTGGTCAGCCAGAAGTCCAAAGCGGAGTCCACCAGCGAACACATTTCCTTTTCATCAAAGACACGACCGGCATAGTTGATGCGCTCGCCGGGTTCAAAGGCCTTCTTCGGCGCCTTGAAAGCATGATAGTAGTCGGCCACCAGAGAGAGTATCTCCGCTCTGGCCTCCTGTTCACTCGTCCAGTTTTTCATGCTCATGCCTCCAGATAGTTTTTAATCTGCCGGTTCATGACCTCCACAACGTCGCCGCCGGCAAGCCAGACCTTGCTCCACTCCACAGTCTTTTCAATGGCCTCTTCCATATGCCAGCGGGGTGCCCAGCCAAAGCTGCTTTTGAGTTTGCTGCAGTCCAGTTTCAGGAAGTTTGCCTCGTGGGGGGCGTTTTTTTCGCTGCGATTTTCCCAGCCCATGCCTTCGCCCCAGCTGCGGCAGAAAAGCTCCACCAGCTGCCCGGTAGTAACGCAGTCACAGTCATCGGGGCCGACATTATACCAGCCGGCCAGAGACGGATCTTCATACTGCCGTGCCGCTATCATCAGATAGGCCAGCACCGGCTCCAGCACATGCTGATAGGGCCGGGTGGAATGAGGGTTGCGGACAATGACGGGTTCTCCCTTGGCTGCGGCACGGATGCAGTCGGGGATAATGCGGTCGGGAGCAAAGTCACCGCCGCCGATGACATTGCCCGCCCGGGCCGTGGACACGGCCACGCCGCTTTTTTCAAAAAAGCTGCTGACATAGCTGTGGGTCACCAACTCCGAGCAGGACTTGGAGTTGGAGTAGGGATCAAAGCCGTCCAGTGGCTCGTTCTCCCGATAGCCCCAGCACCATTCGTTGTTCTTATAAACCTTGTCGGTGGTAACATTCAGCACGCTCTTTACCGGGAAGGAGGCGCCGCGCACACACTCCAGCAGGTTCACGGTGCCCATAACATTGGTTTCATAGGTATAGCGGGGATCCTTGTAGCTGTCCCGGACGATAGGCTGCGCTGCCAGATGCAGCACGATCTCCGGCCGCGCCCTGTCAAAGGCAGCCTGCAGCGCGGCAAAGTCGCGTACATCCCCGATGACAGAGGTCATTCTTCCCTCCAGCCCCGCCAGAGAAAAAAGATCCGGCTTGGTAGGGGCAGACAGGGAATAGCCGGTGACTTCCGCCCCGGCTTCCACCAGCACCCGGCACATCCAGCTGCCTTTGAAGCCGGTATGTCCGGTGACAAAAACACGTTTTCCCTTGTAGAAAGCAAGATCGTGCATGCGTCTCTCCTTCAGCGTCTTCTTACCAGATCTTCCAGGGTGCGTTGTCCTCTCTCAGCATCTTTTCAAGGGCATCCCTTTCCCGTGTGGTGTCCATACACTGCCAGAATCCCTCATGCTTATAAGCCATCAGCTGGCCCATTTTGGCCACAGTCTCCAACGGCGCCTTTTCCAGTACGGCGCTGTCGCCGTCGATGTAGTCGATAAATGCCGGCTCACAGACCATGAAACCAATATTGATCATATTGCCGTCACCCCGGGTCTTTTCCCGGAACTCGCTGACGGCACCGCTGGCATCGATGTCCAGCACGCCGAAGCGCTGTCCGGCATTGTAAGCGGACATGGTCACCAGCTTGCCGTGGGACTTATGGAAGTCCAGCAGCTCCCGGATATTGATGTTGGAAACACCATCGCCATAGGTCAGCATAAAGGTTTCGTCACCGATGTAGTCCCGGACCCGCCGCACGCGGCCGCCGGTCATGGTGTTGAGTCCCGTATCCACCACGGACACCTTCCAGGGCTCCGTGTTGTTGCGGTGTACGATCATGTCGTTGCGGCCCTGAGAAAAGTCGAAAGTGATGTCGGAGGTGCGGAAGAAGTATTCAGAGAAATACTCCTTAATTACATTCTGTTTGTAACCGGCGCAGATAACGAACTCGTTGAAGCCGTAAGCGCTGTACTGCTTCATGATATGCCAGAGAATAGGCTGTCCGCCGATCTCGATCATGGGCTTGGGTCTCAGATGGCTCTCTTCGGAAATGCGGGTGCCGAAGCCGCCGGCCAGAATGACAACCTTCATTGCAACATTTCTCCTTCGTTATTGTTTCTTTACGTAACGCCGCAGACGTGCCTCATCCCAGGCCTTGTCGAGTTCGTAATTCTCTTCCAGCAGCAGACCGTTCTTTTCTTCCATCAGTCCGTTGTACCAGAAGTTATAGTCAAAATACACCACGTCGCAGGCAGAGATTTCTTCCCACGGAGTTTTGCGGAGAGAGTGAAGGGAAAGACCCTCGCGAGCCCCCTTCTGTTCGCAGTAATACTCCTCCCAGCCTTCCAGATACGCTGTGCTGCTGCAGAGTATGATGACCCCCTCGTCGCGGATATCCGGCTGCTGATACATAATCTCGGTGGACTCCTTGTGGTAGAATTTAACCATTGGAATGTCCTCCATCAGCAACCGGCCAAGAAAAACCGACACGATCGCCAGAGCGCAGAGACTGCCGCCGATCCGGGCCGCCCGGACGCTTTTTCTTTCAAGAAGCGTACAGAGTGCATCCGCGCCCAGCGCGCAGGCAGCCATCGCGCAGGAAAAAAGTCCCGTAAAGTAGCGTTCAACCCAGAAAGATCTCACATGGGGGCGGATTACACTATACATGAACACCACCATGATCACACCCGCCGTAACAACAAAGGGCACCATCTTATGGATCAGTTCCGCATCCCATTCCCTTTTTTTCACGGCCTCGGCCAGCTTCCAAAGTATGAACAGTGCTGCCAGCGCAAAAAGAACACAAGTCAGAACGTGGTTACCACAAAGATATGCTACCAGCCGGGGAATGGAAGACGTATTGGGTGTCCGCATCCAACCGGATTCGGCGTTGACTACTCTGCTGCCGGTTTGGGAAAAGAAATAAAACACCCATGGAAGAAACAGAATGCCCGCACAGAAATAGACCGCAATCATTCTCCAGGACAAGCGGCGGCACAACACCAGAATAATATCCAGCCCTGCCAGGACAAAAAACATCAGAGAACCAAATGCGTGGGAGTACACCAGCCCCAGCAGGGAAAACCAGTAAAAGAACGCATACTTCCCGAAAGCGCCGCAGCCGCGCTCCAGCAGCTTTCCGTGATTATAAAGAGTCAGCACCGCAAAGAGAAGGTACACGCCGTAACCGCGGAACTCAAAACCGCAATGGGCAATGACCATACGCGAAGAGCCCAGCAGCATCGCCGTCCAGATACCGACACGTCTGCCGCCCATCATCTCGCCCCAGCAGCCAGCCACATAGACGGCCAGAGCCACAGCCAGCTGCGGCAAAAGCAGCAGCCAACGGTCACCATAGGGGGTAATGTCATACCAGACATTGGCCAGCACATTAAAGAGCGGCGGCGTGGGATCCACGATCAGAGCGGAGTCCAGAAGGCTCTTATCCAGACCCGAATAGCAGATCTGTGCAAACTCATCGGCCCAGAGACTGTACTTGTCACACTGCCAGGACATAAATGCCAGCGACAAAAGCGCGATAAGCGCATAAATAAGCTGTGAAGGGGCTTTCTTCCCTTTTTCCAATATCCGATTCATTGTCACACTCAGCTCCTCTTTCCTTTCCCCAGCGCGCCAAGCCCCCAGTTGAGAATTCTTGCCGCCATGGGCACCTTCATGGCCAGAAGCAAGCAGGCAAACAGGCCGAAGTATCCCACAACACTGACCACTATGCGCAAAAACAGAGCCCCGCCCATCAAGAGCTTCACCGCTGCCGGCGCTGCACAGGCCAGAAGCACGGCAATCAGGATTTTTTTGCCGCAGACACGGCTGGAGACCTCCCGGAAAAAGTCCCGCATGAACCACAGCTGCACGCCCAGAACCATCGCCTCGGCGATCAGTGTACCCAGAGCCGCACCCACCGCGTTGAAATGGGGGATAAACAGCAGATTTAAAACAAAGTCCACAGCGGCACCGACGATCATGGACCACATAACCACTTTTTCATGGCCCGTAGGCGTCAGCACCTGTACCCCGCTCACATTGGAGCAGCCGATCAGCAGCACCGTAGGGGCCAGCATTCGCAGCGCAGCGGCCGCCGGCAGACTCTCCTCCCCAAAAAGGAAGGTTACACACTCCGGCGCCATCCACAGAAAGTACACCATCAGGGAAAGCCCTGCCATCAGCGTAAATTCGGCAGAGTCCGCCACCGACTTCCGAAATTCTTCATCGCGCTTATTATGAACATAGTTTGCCAGCCGGGGCATCAGCACGGTGCCAAGACTGGTGATGAAATAGGTGAGGATCAGCTTGATCTTTACAGCCGCATCATACATACCCACCCAGTAGTCGCCGCTGATAAAGCCCAGCATGGCGCTGTCCAGACTGGTATAGACCGTAATGGCCGCAGACTGGGTAAAAAAGATGAGGATGGGTCGGATGTGCCGCTTGTACTCGTAGCTTCTTCTGCCGCGTTTGAGCGAAACGAAGTGCCTCAATCCAAAAAGATTCAGCACATTGGGCATGAACACCGCAAAGCCCAGCAGCAGGGCATACATCAGCCAGTCGTTCACATCACGGACCAGTGCCACAATCAGCACCACGGTGAGAGATTTTAAAGCAATGACCCGAAACGTGATGTAACCGTACTGTTCCAGTCCCGAAAAAAGCCACTCCGTACCCAGCACACTCAAGGCCAGTACAAAAAGCTGGATGGCAAAGAGTTGCGGCTCTGCGCGAAGTTTGGGCACCAGCGCTACCGTCACTGCCATCAACACGGTGGCCACAAGCGTTGTAACCGCCTGAATGATCAAAAGCTCCCGGGTAACCTTACTCAGTTCTTCCCGGTTATCCCTTACCCGGGCGCACTCGCGGATACCGTAATTGGGAATGCCCAGAGTAGCCAGCATGGTGAAAAAGTTCAGTACCGACGTGGCAAAGGCCACACGGCCTACGCCCTCCGCACCCAGAACCCGGAACACCCAGGGGTAGCTGATGAGCGTGCAAAGCGCTCCGGCCACCTTCATGCCGAAGTTCATCATGGCATTCACTTTTACGGAGTATCGGCGGAAAATGTTCATGGGCTGGAGGAGCCTCCTCTGTTATTTACACGGCAGCCTTGGCCCGGAAAAGCAGCTGACAGTACACCGGCCACGCCAGAGCGATCAGAACGAACTTCAGCTTTTCCCTGTCGGTAAAGCGGTCACTTCCCACAAGAGCGGGCAATCTACGGCGCACTTCTCGGCGCACGGTTTTCAAAACATCCTTCTCTGCTTCCATATGGAAGCAGGCAATCTTGGAGCAGATATCCAGATCATTTCGGTAGACCTCATCCTCCACCAGCCGGGAAAGCTCTGCACTGTCGGCAAATTCTTCCCGGGCCCGCTCCAGCATCTCCCGGCAGTTCAAAAGCCGCTGGCGGGACGGGGCCGCACGGAAAAGGCTGCCCTCTGTCAACACATAATGATACCTGGCCGCCGCACCCAGCACGATGGTCTTCGTCTTCCGCAGGGCCTGGAAATTAAAATGAAGATCCTCCCCGATGCAGCAGCGCGTGTCAAAGTGCGCCCCCCGCAGAACCTCGACGCGGTAAAGCTTGCCCCAGTTGGCATTGCCGTAGGCGTGCCAGTCACGCCCGCGCATACTTTTGAGTCCCTCCGCCAGCACAACGTCCTGTTCCGGACTCAGCACACGGCTGCCGCCGCTGCCCTCCTCATACGCACCGCACTGGACGATATCCGCCCCGTGTCGCAGCGCCAGAGACAGCAGATACTCACAATAGTCGCTGTCCACATAATCATCGCTGTCCACAAAGGTGACGTATGCGCCGTCGGCGCGTGCAAGCCCGGCGTTCCGGGCGGCAGAAGGGCCGCCGTTTTCCTGATGGATTACAAGAACACGGCTGTCCCGGGCAGCGTATTCATCGCAGATAACCCCACTTTGATCCGGAGAGCCGTCGTCGATGAGGATCAGCTCCAGATGACGGTGGGTCTGGGCCAGGAGACTATCCACACAGCGACCCAGATACTGCTCCGCCTTATAGACCGGTACGATCACGGAGATTTTCATCGTTTCAGCGCACATGTGGTCTTACCCCTTTTTCAGTCGTTTCAAAAGCCCCTCCGGCAGCAAGCCCACCGCCAACGGCTTTACCACCCAGGGCAGGGCGGAGGGCAGACAGCCCAACTCCCGAAAGCGCCGCCAGCGGGTCACGCTTTCGTTCCAGCGGTGGCGCATTTTCCGGTTGCCTCTGGCTGTCAGGGGAATGGTGTAGTCCAGCAGCTTTTCCGTGAGATTGGCGCCGGTATGCCCCGCGGCATAGAGCCGCAGCAGCATGTCGTAGTCCTCACAGAGGATGCAGTACTTATCCTCGCTGTAGCCGTTCACGGCCTCCAGCGCCCCTCGCCGGAACAGCAGAGACGGGTGGATAAAAGGCTGAACAAAATAGAAGTCCTTCACCGTGGGATACTCCGGCAGCATGCGCTCGCCCACGAGTCCCTCTCTCCAGTGATTTACGCTGCACCCCACAAAGGCGATCTCCGGATGGGCATCCAGAAAGGCCAGCTGCTTTTCAAAACGCAGGGGGTGGGAGAAGTCATCATCGTCCATACGGGCAATGTACTCGCCCCGGGCCTCGCGCAGGCAGGCATTGAGCTTCACCGGCAGGGAAAAGAGATCACCACGGCGAATAAGACGAATGCGCTCATCGCTCGCCGCGGCACTTTCCAAATAAGCCACCGCGGCCGGGGAGGAACCATCATCGCAGATGAGGAGTTCAAAGTCCCGCACCGTTTGTGCCAGCATGGAGTCCACGCTCCGTTTGAGAAGCGTAATATCGTCTTTTCGATAGAAAACCCCCATAAGAACGGAGATCCGCGGCTTATTCATAGTTCTCTCCCATTGCCCTGCTGCAAAAAAGCGCAGAAAAGGCACAAATAATCAATTTATCTTACCATACCGGCCATCTTATTTCAAGTTGATTTACATTTAAAAAGGAACACGAGAGGATGGGATTCGAATGCCCCTAAAGGGCACTCGGTCGCTGCGCTCCCCGCAAAAAAGGCACCCACCCTGACGGGCGGATGCCTTCTTTGGCGGAGAGGATGGGATTCGAACCCATGGCCCCTTGCGGAGTCACTGGTTTTCAAGACCAGCTCCTTAAACCACTCGGACACCTCTCCATACCATTTTTGCATTTTACCACGGTGCCGTACATCCGTCAAGGCGCTTGTATTTCTGCCACTCTGCCCATATAATATGGTCAAGCCATTTTCGAAAGGACAACAAACATGAACAAAACGCGACTGAGAAGCTATGCCCGGCTGATTGCCCGGACGGGTGCCAATATTCAAAAGGGGCAGGATGTTCTGCTCTACGCCGATCTGGATCAGCCGGAATTTGTAAGAATACTGGTGGAGGAGTGCTACCGGGCCGGGGCACGGCGGGTGCAGCCGGAATGGCAGTTCGAGCCGCTGGAAAAGCTCCACGCCCGTTACCAGAGCGAGGAAACCCTGGGCGAGACCCGGAGCTGGGAAAAGGCCAAGCTGCAGCACATGGTGGACACCCTCCCGGTCCGCATTTATCTGGAAAGCGCCGACCCGGATGGTCTCACCGGCATTGAGCAGCCCAAGTACACCAACGCCATGCAGCGCAAAGCTTCTGTCCGCAAGCCCTACCGGGACGCCATCGAAGGCAGGCACCAGTGGTGCATTGCCGCTGTACCCGGGGCAGCCTGGGCCAAAAAGATGTTCCCCTCTCTCCGCAAAAATCAGGCCGTGGAACGGCTCTGGGAGGAAATACTCGCCGCCAGCCGCGCCAACGGCGACGCCGAGACCAACTGGAAGACCCACAACGCCGCGCTCAAGGCCCGCTGCGACTACCTGAACAGCCTTGACCTCCGCACCCTCCGCTATCAGAGTGCCAACGGCACCGACCTTTCCGTGGGCCTCATTCCCGGCTGCCGTTTTCTTGGCGGCAGCGAGGACACCCAGCAGGGCGTGGAGTTTAACCCCAACATCCCCAGCGAGGAGATCTTCACCTCCCCCGACGCCGCAAAGACCGAGGGCGTCGTTTACTCCACCAAGCCCCTCTCCTTTATGGGCCAGCTGATCGAAAACTTTTCCATTCGCTTTGAGAGTGGCCGGGCCGTGGAGGCAAGAGCTCAGCAGGGGGAGGAGTTGCTGCGGCAGATGATCGCCATGGACGAAAACGCCGCAAGGCTGGGCGAGGTGGCGCTCATTCCCAAAGAGTCCCCCATCAGCGCCTCGGGACTTCTCTACTACAACACCCTTTTTGACGAAAATGCCTCCTGCCATCTGGCATTGGGCGACGGCTTCGAGGGCTGCTTTGCCGACTACGACCGCGTGGATCGCGCCGTATTGGACGGACGGGGCCTCAACAACTCCATCATCCATGTGGACTTCATGATTGGCAGCGATGACATGGACATCGACGGCATCACCGCCGACGGCAAAACGGTTCCCATCTTCCGAAACGGCAGCTGGGCCTTCTGACAGCAATAAAAAAAGCACCCGTACGGGTGCTTTTTTATTGCTTATACGCAGTACTGGGCCATGTAGGCCTTCATGCGCTCGCGAAGCTCGGGGGTGAGTTCCTCGTCGGTGAGGGTCTCGAGGATGTCCTTGACGGTGACGATGGGGAAGGTACGGATACCGAAGTCACGCTCGATCTCCTGAATGGCCGTCAGCTCGCCCTGGCCACGCTCCATGCGGTCCACGGAGATGATGAGGCCGGGCACCTGCACCTCGGCGGCAGCCTTCAGCACAGGCAGGGTCTCACGCACGGCGGTACCGGCGGTGATGACGTCCTCAATGATGAGAACCTTGTCCTCATTCTGCAGCTTGTAGCCTACCATGGAGCCGCCTTCGCCGTGGTCCTTGGCTTCCTTGCGGTTGAAGCAGTAGTTCAGGTTGCGGCCTTCCTTATAGAGGGCGGCGGCGGTGGCAGCCACCAGAGGAATGCCCTTGTAGGCAGGACCAAAGAGGGCGTTGATGTCGGCGGGGATGTCGCCGGCGGCCATATGGTCGATGATGCAGCGGGCATAGAACTCGCCCAGCTTGGCGATCTGCTCACCGGTCTTGTAGTTGCCGGTGTTGATGAAGTAAGGAGTCTTGCGGCCGCTCTTGGTGGTAAAATCACCGAAGATCAGCACGCCGGAGTCCATCATAAAGCGGATAAATTCAGCCTTGTAATTCATATCATTTTGTCCTTTCAGCCCCGGAAGGCAGCTTTCAGCTCGGCAATGTTGGCAAAGCCCTCCCGCTCCATAAAGGCGCGAAGGCCCTCCACCACATCCACGGGAGCGGTGGGGTTCACCAGCGCGGCAGTGCCCACGGCCACAGCGTCGGCACCGGCCATGAGGAATTCGGCCGCGTCCTCACCGCACATAATGCCGCCGAGGCCGAGAATGGGGATGCTCACGGCGCGGCGCACCTGATAGACCATGCGCAGAGCCACGGGCTTGATGGCGGGGCCGGAGAAACCGCCGGTGGTGTTGGCGAGGATGGGACGGCGGGTACGGAGGTCGATGCGCATACCCATGAGGGTGTTGATGAGGGAAACCGCGTCGGCCCCGGCTTCTTCCACAGCCCGGGCGATGGCGGTAATATCGGTAACATTGGGGGTGAGCTTGACGATCAGGGGCTTCTTACTGACTTCCTTGACGGCCTTCACCACCTCAGCAGCCATGGCCGGGTCGGTGCCAAAGCCGATGCCGCCCTGCTTTACGTTGGGGCAGGAGATATTCAGCTCATACATGGCCACGCTGCTCTCGTTGAGCTTTTCGGTGACGGCGCAGTACTCATCGATGCTGTGACCGGCGAGGTTCGCGATCACGGGCACATCGTAATTGGCCAGGAAAGGCAGTTCCTTCGCAAGATAGGCCTCGGCGCCGGGATTCTGCAGACCCACAGCATTGAGCATGCCGCCGTAGGTCTCGGCAATGCGGGGAGTGGGGTTGCCCGCCCAGGGCTCGGCAGCCACACCCTTGGTGATGACCGCGCCCAAACGGCTCAAATCATAAAACTCGCTGCTTTCCCGGGCGGCGAAGGTGCCGCTGGCGGTGGTGACGGGGTTTTTCATCTCCAGCCCCGCAAAGTTCACGCGAAGATCCACACTCATCCGAAGCACACCTCCCAGCCGTTAAAGACCGGCCCGTCCTTGCAGACGCGCTTTTGCACGGTTTCGCCGTTTATATCCAGCTTCACCACGCAGCCCACGCAGGCGCCGTAGCCGCAGCCCATACGGGCTTCCAGCGACACCTGCAGAGGGAGATTTTTCTCCTTGCAGAAGGCGGCCAGAGCACGGAGCATGGGGGTGGGGCCGCAGGCGAGAACGGTGGTGTTCTCCGGCAGCTCCGTCTCCCCCAGCAGAGCCACCACGGTGCCGTGGTAGCCATGGGAACCGTCGTCGGTGGCGATATAGACCTTGTCGCAGACCGCGTCAAACTCGTCCTTCAGGAAGAGCTGGCTGCGGTAGCCCAGCGCGGCCATGACGCCGAGACCCTTTTCCCGGGCCGCGTCGGCAGTACCCAGCAGCAGCGGAGCGCCCACACCGCCGCCCACCAGCAGCACATGGCCGCTTTCAGGCAGCTCATAGCCCTTGCCAAGCGGGGGTGAGAGACGCAGGGTCTCACCCGGCTGCATCTTCGCCATCAGGGCGGTGCCGCCGCCCACGGTGCGGTAGACCAGCTGCAGCTTCGTCCCCTGCAGGCGGCTGACTCCGATGGGACGGGGCAGGAGCCGGGAGGGATCGTTGAGGTATACGTTGGCAAACTGGCCAGGGCAGAGGGTCTGCTCTACGGGCAGTTCAAAGGTGATCTGATGAATTTCCGGGGCGATGGAGCGATTCTCCACCACCTTGCAAGTCATGATCTCTTTCATCCCATGATATCCTTCTGCATGGCGAGGGCCGCAGCGCGAGAGGCTTCGGCAAAGTCATGCTCGCCGTACTTATCGCTCTTCTTCCAGGCGGCGATGATGCCCCGGGAGGAGTTGACGATGCAGCCGCGGCCGTCCTTATCGAAGAAGCCGCGGATGTCCTCGGCGGTGCCGCCCTGAGCGCCGTAGCCGGGGACCAGGAAGAAGGTATGGGGCATGGCGGCACGGGCCGCGGCACCCTGCTCACGATGGGTGGCACCGATGACAGCGCCCACGCGGCTGTAGCCCTTTTCGCCCATGGCCTCCTGACCCCATTCTTCCACCAGTGCAGCCATGTGAAGGTAGACGGGCTTGCCGTCCACGAGGAGATCCTGCAGCTGGGAGGAGGAGGGGTTGCTGGTCTTGACCAGGACAAAGATGCCCTTATTGTGCCTGTTGCACTCATCCACGAAGGGCTTGATGCCGTCCACACCCAGATAGGGGTTCACGGTGACATAGTCCTCGTGCCAGAGATCAAAGCGTTCGCCCCCGATCTCGGTGCCGCCAATGTGGGCAGCGTAGGCGGCGGCGGTGGAGCCGATGTCGCCGCGCTTGATGTCGCCGATGACCACAAAGCCCATTTTCTGAGCCATGGCGCAGGTCTTTTCATAGGCGGCAAGTCCCGCCAGACCATAGCGCTCATAGAAGGCGATCTGGGGCTTCACGGCGGGGACGATGCCCTGCACGGCCTTCATGATGCCCTCGTTGAAGGCAAGGAACATTTCCGCCACGGCCTCCGGCGTCTTGCCGAGCTCGGCAAACTTTTCCTCACGGAGGTAAGCGGGGATCATCTCCAGCGTGGGGTCGAGCCCCACCACGGTGGGGTTACGCAAAGCGTCGATACGCTCCAGCAATACGTCGATCATCGAGTCAGTTCTCTCTTTCTCTGTAAATCACTTTGCCGCCGCAGACGGTCATAAGGCACTTGCCATAGACTTCCCAACCGGCAAAGGGCGTGTTGCGTCCCTTGGACTTGAATTTTTCCGGGTCGATGATGTAGGGCTCTGCAAGGTCGAAGACAGCGATATCCGCCGCCGCGCCAACGCGCAGGGTGCCGCGCTCACTGTCGCCAAGGATCTTCGCCGCGTTGCAGCTCATGAGTTCAATGAGCTTATCCAGCGTAACGCAGCCGCCCATAACCAGCGTGGTATAGCTCACAGGGAAGGAGGTCTCCAGACCGATGATGCCGTTCATGGCCTTTTCATAGGCGCAGAGCTTCTCCTCGGCGCTGTGGGGGGCATGGTCGGTGGCAATGACGTCCAGCGTGCCGTCCTGTATGGCCTCGATGACGGCCTGCACGTCCGCTTTTTCCCGCAGGGGGGGATTCATCTTAAAATGGCCATGGGTAGCCAGAGACTTATCCAGCGTAAAGTAATGGGGGCCGGTCTCCGCCGTGACGGCAAGGCCCGCCTTCTTGGCAGCGCGGATGGCATCCAGAGAGCGCTTGGCGCTGATGTGGCAGAGGTGGATGGGGCAGCCGCACTCGGCAGCCAGAATCATGTCCCGTCCGGCCATGATGGCTTCGCCCGCGGCGGTGCCGGCCAGAGCGTCGTCCTCGGTGTGGTCAAAGATGGGCAGTCCGATCGCAGCGCAGCGCTCCATGGCGCGGAGCATCACGGCGGGGTCGGCAACACTGCGGCCGTCCTCGCTGAGAGCGCAGGCCCCGGCGGCCTTCATACCCTCCACGTCCACAATCTCCGTGCCCTTCTGCCCCTTGGTGATGGAGCCCACCACCAGTGCGCGGATGCCCTCGCTGCGCTCAGCCAGTTCCTTCACCAGTTCGGGGGTGTCGGTGACGGGCTTGAGGTTGGGCATCATGCAGACGGTGGTGAAGCCGCCGGCAGCCGCCGCGGCGCAGCCCGTGTGCATGTCTTCCTTATAGGTGAGACCCGGGTCACGAAAATGCACATGAAGGTCGATAAGCCCCGGCGCCACAAGGGCGCCGAGGACATCGATGACCTCCGTCTCCTCTACTGGGATTTCCCCGGCGGAGAAGTCGGCGGTGCGGACAGCGGCGATCTTACCGCCGCTCAGATAGATATCGCCGCGGCCGCTGAGCCCCTGGCTGGGGTCCACCAGCTGGCCGTTTTTGATGCAGATGGCCATGGGCCTTACTCCATCACGCTGACGATCTCGTCGCAGTACTCGCAGCGGTACTCACGAGTCTCGGCGTTCATCAGATGGAAGATGTGGTGGGCATTGCGCTCCACGCTGGTGACACAGCGGGGGTTCTTGCACTTGATAACATCGGTGACCTTCTCGGGGAGGGAAAGGTTGATCTTCTTGACGATCTGGCCGTTCTCGATGACGTTCACGGTGGCGTTGGGATCCAGCAGGCCCAGCACGGTCAGGTCCACGTCGGTGACGTCCACGATCTTGATGAGGTCCTTGCGGCCGTGCTTCTCGCTGGTGGCGTTCATGATGAAGGCCACGGTGTGGGCCTTGGTGTCGATGTTCAGAGCCTCGATGATGCGGTGGCCGGTGCCGGCGGTGATATGGTCGATAACAATACCGCGTTCAATGCTGTCTACGATCATTTGGATATCCTCCCTTTCTTATTCCATCTCGATGCCCAGCAGCTTCATGATCAGGGCCATGCGCACGAACATACCGTTCTTGGCCTGCACGAAGTAAAGGGCGCGGGGGTCGTCGTCCACTTCCACGGCAATCTCGTTGACACGGGGCAGGGGGTGGAGCACCATCATGTCGGGCTTTGCGGCCTTCATCTTCTCGGCGTCGAGGATGTAGGTGTCCTTCAGACGGATGTAGTCTTCCTCGTTGAAGAAGCGCTCACGCTGCACGCGGGTCATGTAGAGCACGTCCAGCTCGCCCATGACGTCCTGCATCTTGCGGACTTCCCGGTAGGGGATGTTGTTGGCTTCGATAACGCCGCGGCGGACATACTCGGGAACGCGCAGCTCCTCGGGGGAGATCAGCACGAAGTTGATGCCCTCGTAGCGGGAGAGCGCCTTGATGAGGGAATGGACCGTACGGCCAAACTTAAGGTCGCCGCAGAGACCCACGGTGAGGTTCTTGAAGCCGCCCTTCTGACGACGGATGGTCAGGAGGTCGGTGAGGGTCTGGGTGGGGTGCTGGTGGCCGCCGTCACCGGCGTTGATCACGGGCATGTCGGTACTGTTCGCAGCAACGCGGGGAGCGCCTTCCTTGGGGTGACGCATGACGGCGATGTCGGCATAGCAGGCGATGGTGCGGATGGTGTCGGAAATGCTCTCGCCCTTGGCAACGGAGCTGGAGTTGGGCTCGCTAAAGCCAATCACCTGGCCGCCCAGCCGCAGCATGGCAGCCTCAAAGCTGAAGCGGGTACGGGTGCTGGGCTCATAGAAGAGGGTGGCCAGCAGCTTGCCGTCGCAGGCGTGGGCAAAACGGGGGGGATCGGCGATGATCTCATCGGCGAGATCAAAGATCTCCTCCAGCTCGGCAATGCTCATGTCCATGGGCTCCAGAATACTTCTTCCCTTTAACATACGTTTCCCCTTTCTTATCTTTCAAAAAATTAATTTTAGGCATAAAAAAATCTTTCCACAAAAATGGAAAGATCAAAAGCAGAATAAAGGCGGCAGGTCGGCCGCATTTTCGATCATATGAACATTGCAAATGAGCTTCATACCCGGCCCCTCCCTTTTATTTATCCTAGTTATTTTAGACCTTTCGACAAAACTTGTCAAGCTGATGTTTTGTACAAAGAACGGAAGAGGAGGGAAAAAAGATTTGGAAGTGAAAAAGACAGGTCTCGTTTGAGACCTGTCTTTTCTTGGCGGAGAAGCCGGGATTTGAATTATACGATATAGGAAAAATACGAAAAATCACAGTCAAAAAATGTAGTGTTTTCAATGGTTTTTTGAAACAGGCAAAAAATAGAGTTAAGGGGAAAAAATTCTGTAAGGGGAAAAAATAGGGGAAAATTTTTGCTGTGGAGCGGGACGGAATCGGAGTATTTGACCGGCTTTTTCTCCTTGCCTCTCCCGGCCTCTGTGCGCCTCTGTGGCGCTCTTTACGGAGCGGGGTACATACCGGCATGGCCGCAGAGGCGAACGCATTAAACAGCAGCACAGGGAGAGCAAATGCCCTCCCTGTCATATAGGCCCGTATTGAATCCGCAGATACAGCGCAACCGCAGAAGCCAAAAGAGCAAGGATGCTGTATATCATGGAGCAGATATGCAGCCGCTTTATTTGCCTTTGAAATTCGCGCCGCTCTTGGTCTTGCGGTGTGTCTATCCGCAGGGAATCGAATGCCAGCGCATCAATGATAAGCGCCTCGACCTCTGCCGGGGTAGTTTCCGCAGGGAACAGCCCTTTGTCCTGCCCGGTCTGGTGGAGAAACTGTGCAAGTACAGCCGTAGAGAGTTCAGCCGTCATAAGGTTACGCCCCTTTGTCATAGTCTCTTGTTCCTTTCTGCCGGGATTATCCGCCCGGCCCGTTACCAATCTTTTTTCTCGAAATCCCGTAGCGCTTCATTGGCGGCATTATGGGATTTCCAAGCGCCTTTGTAACTGTCTTTGAGCGCATCGGCGTTATCGGCTCCGCTTTTCTCCGCTGCGGTATATGCTTCACTCGCCAGAGCAACGGCGTTTGCAAGCCGCCTTTCTTCTTCGGCAAGTAGCTTGTGTATATGGGCGAGGGTCTTAAAGGTCATCGTTATACGCTCCTTTCTGCCGGGTACAAGGCCCCCGGCTGGCCGTATGGTCAATGCAGCGGACTAAGCAGCGCTTCCAGCGCCGGTGCCGCGTCCGGGTCTGGTAGTTGCATACAGCGCCGCACCTCATCCGTAAGGTGTCCGTGGAACCGAGCTACGGCGGCATCTGTACGGGCTGCAGCCTGTAGCCTTGTCACCCCCTCCATGTGAGGGTCAACACCCGGAAACTGCTTATTGCCGACCGTCAAGTTATACTCAAGAAGAATATCGAAAACGGAATCACTCAGCATGCAAAGGAGATCGGCCAAAACGGTAGTGTCGCATTCGTCCAAATGGTTGACGGCATTGCCGAAGTAGTTTTCCCATGCAAAGTGAAGGAGGTTATGCGTCCGTTCAAGTCGGCCCATAAGATCATCCATAACGAAACCAATCGTAAAGCGATCGGCGGCGGTGGTTTGTTCGATGTACATAAAAAGCATCCTTTCTTGACTTTTTAAGCGGAGCGGGATATAATGTCTTTGCACCGTATCCCGCTTTTACCCATAGGCCCCGACCGGCTCCCCCCGGTTGGGGCTTTTCTCATGCTGTGGCCTGTACCTGGGAGGCGCCGAAGAAACGAGCGGAGTATGTAGCGCCGTCCCCTCTGCTGCCCCAAATCAGGGACACACCAAACAGGGCCTTGCTGCCGTGGATGACCTCATAGCCCGCAGCTTTCCAGCCAGCCCAAGTCTTGACCTCCTCCGTGATGCCGTGGGCGGCCTTGGCTTCCTCCACCCTTGCAGCGTTCACCGGCTCGGCCTTGGCGGTCAGCCATGCCCGGTGCAGCGCCTCCGGGAAGCTCAACCCCTTGCCCTCCCGGTACAGCTTCCATGCCCGGAGCATGATCTTGCGAAGATCGTATTTCATGCGGAAACCTCCTTGTTATTGAGGGAGCAGGGGTGAGTCTCTAGCGTTCTTCTCAGTGCGTTTCTTTCAATCTCCGTCCGCCCTGCGTCCCTCTTGATGTTTCCATTATAATCTATCGATAGCGATATATCAAGACGGGATGTTGTACAAATGATAGCGATATATTTTGGTTATTTTGTCTATCGCTATCAATATAGATATGTGATATACTGCGGGTGGAGGTGAAATAATGGGTAGAGAAATAACAGCCGCCCAGCGTGCCGCAGTCGGCAAATATGAGGCGGCCAACTATGACAAAGTTTTGGTAAGGCTTCCCAAGGGGGAGCGGGATAATATCAAGGCCGCAGCAGACGCAGCCGGGGAAAGCCTCAACGGCTATATTACCAAGGCTATTTCTCAGCGTATGGAGCGGGACAAAACCCAAGGTGATTGACCATTAATGGCAGCGATTTAAATTCTATAAATATTATTTTGAGAGAAATATATATTGACTTTCGGGTGGGCTCCGCATATAATGTTAACAACAGTACCTCCCGCACCTCTGCGCTGAAAAGTGTATGTGTCCCAGGGAGGACATTTTTTTGTGGGGATAAAATATGGGTGAGATAAAGAAAGCAACCACATACGACGAGCAGTTACGCATACTCAGCAGCCGAGGCGTCGTAATAGATGACCCCGCCCGTTGCAAAGCTGCGTTGGAGGCAATCAACTACTACCGTTTCACAGCGTACTTTCTTCCGTTCAAAAAGCCTACCGGCGAATATGAGTCTGGCGTAAGTTTTTTGCGAGTGTACCGGCTATATGAATTTGACAGAAAGCTCCGCCGCATTCTGTTTTCCGCTTTGGAGGAAGTGGAAATCTCGCTCCGTGCGAAGCTCTCATACTACCATGCACACAAATATGGTCCTACCGGCTACCTTGACCCTGCAAATTATAAACTCCAATACAATCACACTCAGTTTCTGGAGACAATCGAGCGAGAAATTAAAGCCAATGAAAAGGTTCCATTTGTAGCGCACCACATCAAAAACTACAATGGCACATTTCCGATTTGGGCAATAACTGAACTGTTCACTTTTGGAATGCTTTCGCGTTTCTACTCCAATATGCAAACCGCTGACCAAAAGGCACTATTTGGCCGGAAGTATGAAAAAGTCGGAAGTTGGCTGAAATGCTGCTCCGATCTTCGAAACATTTGTGCTCATTATGGACGTCTCTATTTCCGTGTTTTCCCATCCATTCCAGCCGGGTTAAACGGCGTTCCCACGGGAGCCGCACGGCGTTTGTGGGGTGCGGTGTTGGCCCTGCGCGAAATGTACCCGGATGCGGAGAAGTGGAATAATGAAATCGTGGCGTCGCTTGATGCCCTATTTGAAGAATATCGGGAGGATATCAACTTGTATCACATCGCATTCCCCAAAAACTGGCGTGAAACTATCCGGAAAAAGTGATGCCTATGCTCCAGAGAATCAGCAGAATAAAGCCGCTGCCGGGGTATAAACTGGATGTTAGCTTTGACGATGGGCGGCGGGTGATCTATGACGTGGCCGACGATCTCAGCTTGCCGGGGTACTCCGCTTTACGGGATGTGTTCGGCCTCTTTGAGCAAGTCCAGCTTGACGAGAGCCGCACTTGTGTTTTTTGGAATGACTATATTGACCTCCCAAGCCATGCACTCTATGAGTACGGGCGGGAAGTCTGAACAGAGAGGAGCGGGAGCCGTGACGGGCTACCCGCTCTTTCTATGCCCATAAGGGAGGAGGCCAGGACGATATATCCCCCCTGCGGGGCCGTGTTTTTGACCCTCCCCCACCATACCCATACCCACCCCCCCGGTAAGGGGGTAGCGGAAAAAGTGACGGTGTGTCGCTCCGATAGCCTATAGTAAATATTGCGTCCATGTATGGCTATCGTTTCCAGACCCCCACCGGAAAAACAGGGGGGCGGGTAAACGAAAAAGAGTACCTACACAAAATATCTCAGAGTTATAAATAATCCGTTGATAGAATACACATATCGTTTATACTCCTGTATATCTTGGCTGTAGTACAGAACGGTACAGAATGGATACAGAAAAGGGCATGGAGTATAGCACAGAAAAGGCAATGGGAAAAACACCTGAAAATAGATAAATCCCACATTTGGCGGGCAATAAAAAAATAGGCGGGGGTCTCTCCTCGCCTATTTCCTCGTATTTATCGCCTACGCTCTTGTTTAACGGCGCTTGTCCTGTGGGGGGTGCTGGGATATACCCCCTGTGTTAATTCTCGGAATCCTGCGCTACGGCGCTTTTCTCACGCCCCAAGCGGTAACGGTGGAGCGGGCAGTTTGTCATGTGGCAGCGGCGCACCTCTGCGCTATTACCACAGCAGCAGTCCAGGCACTTTAAGCGAATCGCTTTTCCTCTGGTAAGTCTCTCTTGCATATTAGCCTCCTGTCTGTATGATTCTGTGCAGCGCTCAGAAGTGAACGCCACGGGCCAGTAAATCCCGGTGTACGGTTTTGGTGCAAAGGTGCAAGGCGTTGTCCAGCTCTGCGCTGCGCTCGTCTATGAAGCGGTGCGGCTCCTCTCCGCCGCTCTGCAATGCGGTTCGGAAAGAGTTTACGAGATAAAAGGCTTTTGCCAGCGGCTCAGGATCAGCCGGAGGCGGTAGGTAAGTGTAGCTCATTGCTGCCCTCCTGTCTGTTTCTGGAACATGGCCCACGTTGACGGCTGGGCCGGTTTGTGGTATGTTGTCTATAACAGGGGTTGTCGTGATTTCCGGTTAGGCCGTAAACGCTGGGGCTTCGGCATCAGTGGAGCACGTCGCCTCTGTTTTCTTTTTGGTCATGTACGGTAGTGCATGGCCTTTTTCTATTCGTCGGCGCAGCGGATAACGGTACGCAGCTCCCCGGAGGATTCAGCAGCCCGGTACAGGGTAAACCAATCGTGTGCATCCATGATGATCACCCACGGGCAATTATTGCGCCGGTGCGCCACGATGGGCAGCCCGCCCCGCTTGTCCGCTGCTGCGTCCCGCTGAGACTGTGCCAGCGCATCCCAGAGCCGCAGGGTTTCCACCCGCTTAACCTCCGCATGGATTAGGGGCAACCCCTCCACGTCCCCGGCCTCGCCGGTCTTGCCCCGGTTCTGTGCCGTGCGCTGGGCTTCGTAGCCCTCAGAGCGACAGAGGGCGGCAAACTCACGTTCTCCGGCCTTGCCTTTATTCCGGCTCATTCGTCCCATATCGGCCCCCTTTCAGATTGCACCGTACACCCGGTCATAGAGCTTTTGCAGGGCGGTATTTTTCAGCCTGTAGACCGTGCTTGCCTCGCAGTTTAACCGCTCCTGTAGCTCCTCCACGTGTCCCTTGCGCCGGTGGACATAGAACAGTTCCAGCACAAGGCGTTCGTCCTCACGGAGAGAATCAAGGGCCGTTTCCAGTATGCGTAGCTCGGAATTTGCACTCCGCAGCTTGTCCGTGATCCTGTCCCGTTCCTCGTAGTTGGCAGCAAAGGCAGCCTCTATGCTGCGGCTCCCGGATACTTTCACCCCGTCCAGCTTGTGAGCATTCAGCCCGTCCGCTACAGCTTCAAGCTCTTGCAAACGCTCCGGCAGAGTGCGCAGGGCTACCCGGTGTGCCTCGATTCTCCCCAAACGGCTTATAAGTTCTTTCGTCTTGGGTGTACCTCCTTGGTGGTGTATGCACCGCACCCAATTCGCCCATTAAGCTAATCTGTCCGTTTTGTTATGCCGCCCCGCAGGAAGCGGAGCGGCTTGTATTTAAGGCTCGTCAACGGTGATGTGCTGCCGCTTGGCTCGTTCTCTCCTGTCTCGCTGGTCGGATTCGCAGTCGCAAAGACAGCGCTGTATATCCTCCTCATGTTCCGGCCAACCGGATATAGTCTCTTTGAAGCCGCCGCAGCTCTGGCAGCGTTTAAGCTCGTTCTTGGTTTTGTTCATCGGTCATACCTCCTCCGTTGCAAGTCCGATTCCTCGAATTTTTTTCTTTGGCTGAACCGGCTCATAACCTGACAGCTCGGTATATTTCATGTGTTCCCCATCAAAGCGCATATAGACCTCCCCGGTCTTGCCGTTTCTGTTTTTGGCCACGCTGACACCAACAGTCTGCTCCGCCTTGTCCTCGTTCCAGAGGAAAAGCACTTTGGTTGCATTCTGTTCCAGCTCTCCGCTGTCCCGGATGTTTGCAAGCATAGGCCGCTCGGTGTCCGTGGTCATGCGGTTAAGCTGACAGAGTGCCACAATGGGGATACGCAGCTCGGCAGCAAGGTTTTTGAGTTCACGGGAGATAGCGCCAAGCTCCAAGTTCCGGGAATCGTTGCGGTGTGTTGGCTGCATAAGGCCTATGTAATCCACCACGATCAAAGACAGATCTGGAATAGAGCGGGCTAACGATCTGATTTTTGCCGTTGTAACATTTGGGGAATCGCAAACATGAAGCGGCCACGGAGACACACGGCTGCAAGCTGCAGAAAGCCTTTTCCATTGGCTTTTATCCAAGCTGCGGTCGATAAGGGCACTCAAAGGCTCTGCCGCCTCTCTGGCTGCTATGCGTTGGGCTATCTCTATCCCGTCCATTTCCATGCTGCAAAACAAGACAGAGCGCCCGGAGCGGGCTACAGTTGTCGCAAGATCAGTAGCAAAGGCGGATTTGCCTACGCCGGGACGGGCAGCAATCAAAACCAAATTGCCCGCCGTCATGCCCTGCAAAATGCCATCAAGCCGAGGAAAGCCCGTGTCAACTCGGCGCTCGTCCTTCTTGCTTTGGTCGCTGTACATATCCACAAGAAATTGACCGATGGTCTTTGTACGGCCTCCATGCTCCTCCCGGAGAAAGTCTTGACATTCGCCCACAAGAGCCGCCGCCAGCTCGTCACCGTTAAGATCGGAGTATTTCAGCCGGTCGATAACGTCCCGTATCGTCCGATCTCTCGCCAGCTCATGCACTCGCTTGGCGTGTATCTCCGCATTGGCAACGGTCGGGCAACTCTCCATGCACTCCCGCACAAAGGCGGCTGCTGCGTCCATCGTATCAAAGGCTTTGGAAATGGCATCGGCTATCAACTGTGCGTCAATCGCCTTGCCCCTGCTGTGCATTTCGGTGGCTGCATCAAACAGGGTTGCACACCTATCGTCTGCAAAGTCCGCTGCCGTTACCTTGTCCCCGATACGGGGCAAGACCTCCTTGGGGTCTATACAGATAGCCCCGCAAAGTGTGCGTTCCATATCGTTCATCCTACAAACACTCCTTCCCCTTTGGCCTTTGACAAAAGTGTTTCGTACTGCTTGCGGAATTTGCTGCCGCTCAAAATATTCTGTTGCCAAAAGCTATCCTCCTGTGACCAACGGAGTACAACTTCCAGCTCCTTCCACGGGCGGTGATCTATGCGGTGGCATTTGTCGAAAGCATCCGCCCAGCTCTGCAAGGTAGCCTCCGGCTTACTCTCAACGTTCAACCGTTCACATATCGCCTCATTGAGATACGCCGCACATATGTACGGGTTACTGTTATGGTCAAACGGCTCCCGCTGCTTTTTTGCCCTCTTGGGCTTTTCTTCGTCACCAACTCCGGTAGGAGTTGTGACAAAAGAATTATTTATATTCCCTTCTATTCTATTCCTTTCTATTCTGCCATCAATCGCATTCGATGGTATACAATCGTATACGGTCGTATGCTCTGGGATGCGTTCGCATGCGTTCGCATCGTTATCTTTACCCCAACGGCCAGCGGCTCCCGCTTTCCCTGCAAGGCTGCGCCGCTCTACCTCGCTCAGATATGCGGCTTTGTCCTCGTCTATCTGAGGGGCCAAGAACGCCCAAGCCATACCCAGTGGCCCGGAAAACTCTGCTGTTTTGCCGTCCATTCTGTAGCCGATAGCGGCTTTTAACAGCATTTTACATTCATCCCCCGTCAGAAAATCCAGCATTGGCAGAATATTGGGGCGGAATATCACCCCGCCCGGATCCTTTTTCGTTCGTTTCGGCGTATCACATCACCGCCTTTGCAGCCTGTTCCTGCACCCATCGTTCCAGACCAGCACGGGAGATCACCGTGCGTCTGCCGATTCTAAAGCTGGGGAACCCTTCGCTATATATGATTTGGTAAAGCGTGGGCTTAGATATGCCCAGCAGCGCCGCCGCCTCGGTGACGGTCAGCGTCAGTTTCTCCGTGGCCATTAAAAAGCCCTCCGCTCGTCGATGATCTCAATCATCTGCTGCTTTCGCTCCTCTGTGAGCGGGAGGCGCAGCCACTTCATGATAGTGGATTCTGCAATTCCAAGACCCTGAGCAACGCTCCACAGCGGCACACCGTGCGATCTCGCATAGTTTCTAATATCCTGATTCGGTTTCGTCATGTTATCGCTCCTTTCTTTGTTGACAACTCGCATTGTTTGATGTAACATGATTATATCACACATTCCGAGAAAAATCAACTATGCGAGTAATATTTTTTCAAACAAAACAAAGCGAGGTTACTTAGGTGAGCGTGGACATGAAGAAAACAATTAGATTTCCAGAATTTCATAAGGCTTTTGTCGAGCTTAAAGGGGAAATGACAAACAAGGAATTTGCTGAAAAGCTCGGAATGTCTACCGCAACAGTCGGTTTTTATGCTGCGGGAGACAGGATCCCCGATGCGCTTTCCGTTGCCCATATCGCCAATGTTTGTGGAGTTACGGCGGATTGGTTGCTTGGCCTGTCCTCGGTCAAGGAGCGGGACGCAGATTTGCAAGCGATTTGTGATTATACACACCTTTCCCCCGAAGCAGTGGAGGCCGTAAGGAAAGTTGCTGGCAAAGGATTGGCCGCCGTGTATATTGCCGACTTTGTAAATCTGGCTATTACTCATCCAGAGTTTGCAGTATTTTCCGATTATGTAATCGGCGCCGCATTGTCAACCGTTGTAACAAAATACGCCACGGCCGAGGCGCAAGACGATGAGCTTGAAGCGCTGGCCACCCGTGCCACAGAGTTTGGCTTTACCCTTATGCCATTACAGAAAGCGACAAAGCTTAATACACAAATTGCTTTCGAATCGCTTGAAGAAATCACAAAAACCATTATCGAATATCTTGTGTCCGAGTACAAAAAGCGAGATGAACTTGCTGCAGAATACAGGGAAAGGAGCGATAATGCCTAAACGATCAGCGCACGGAGCGGGAACAATCCGCAAGAAAACCGTGACCAGGAACGGCGAGGAATACACCTACTGGGAAGCCCGTGTAACCGTTGGCCGTGACCCCGGCACAGGAAAGCAGCTCCGCCGCTCGTTCTCCGGCAAGACCCAAAAGGAAGTCCGGGAGAAGATGCAAGCCGCCGCCGTGGAGCTGACGGGAGGCACATACTTGGAGCCGTCCAAGCTGACCGTGGGTGAGTGGCTGGACGCATGGAGCGCCGAATACCTCAACAGCGTAAAGCCCCGGACAGCGGAAGCCTACAAGAAGAATATTCGCCTTTATCTCAAACCCGGCATAGGAGCTATGAAGCTCTCCGCCCTGTCTGCCCTCCACGTTCAGAAACTCTACAACGGCTTTATCCGGGACGGCTACACCGTCACCCGGACGGAGAACGGGAAGCAGATCACCGAGCGTAAGCCCCTCTCCCCCAAGTCTGTGAAGAACATCCACGGGACGTTGCACAAGGCCATGGAAAAGGCCGTGGCTCTTGGCTACATCAAGTTCAACCCGGCCAATAAACCCGATCTCCCCAAGATTGAAAAGACCGAGATCAAGCCGCTGGACGATGCGCAGATAAGTCTTTTCCTCAATGCCATCAAGGGGCATGAGTTTGAAACCGTGTACACCGTCACGCTCTTTACCGGGCTGCGGGAGGGCGAAGTGCTGGGGCTGACATGGGATTGCATCGACTTTGAGGCCGGTACGATCCTGGTCAAGCAGCAGCTGCAGAAGCAAGAGGGCAAGGGGAGCGGGTACGCCCTCGCCACAACAAAAAACAGCCGTTGGCGTACACTCGCCCCGGCTGCGTATGTTATGAAGCTCTTAAAGCATCAGCAGATAGAGCAATACAAGCTCCGTCTTGCCGCTGCGGAAGTATGGGACAACCCCCACGGCTTTGTGTTCACAGATGCCATAGGCGGGCACTTGAAGAAAAGCACCGTCTACAACAACTTCAAGCGCATTGCCGCCTCCATCGGTCTACCGGATGCCCGCTTTCACGATCTGCGCCACTCCTACGCTGTCGCTGCGATCCGCTCCGGGGATGATATAAAGACCGTACAAGAGAACCTCGGCCACCATACGGCAGCCTTTACCCTCGACGTATACGGCCATGTAACCGAGCAGATGAAACGGGACAGCGCCAACCGCATGGAGGCCTTTATAGACGGCCTCAAAACGGCCAAAAATGCGTGAAAAAAATCTGTAAGGGGAAAAAATAGGGGAAAACAACCCCAAATAGGCATAAGAAAAACCCTGTAACCATTGAAGTTACAGGGTTTCTTCTTGGCGGAGAAGCCGGGATTTGAACCCGGGCTCGGCTCATCACCGACTACTCCCTTAGCAGGGGAGCCCCTTCGGCCACTTGGGTACTTCTCCAAACCGCCTGAGTATAATAGCACACTCAGGCTGTGCTTGTCAATCTATTTCTCTCACTTTTCCCCGGAAAAAAGCGCTTCCACCGCAGAAAACACGTCCGCGGCCACTTCTTCCACGCCTCTCGCGGCATCCACCACCACAATATTGTCCCGCTCCTTCAGTTCCTCAAAGGTCTCAAAGTAGCGGCTGCGGATTTTTTTCAGAGCATCACGGTTTTCGTAAATCTCCCGGAAGGCCCGGTCGCCCTCCATACGCTCACAGCAGCGCTCATAGTCCACGTCCAGAAAGATGCAAAGATCGGGCTTACGGATCTCCGGGCAGTTGAGGTTCATATCCCGCACCCAGTCCGGGTCGGTGACGCTGCCCTGATAGGCGAGAGACGAATAATAGTAGCGGTCACAGATCACATCCCGGCCGTCATGCAGCATCTTCTCAATGCCCCAGACGGGGTTTGTATTATGGGCCACGCGGTCAGCGGCAAAGAGGGCCGCAATCTCCGCGCCGGTACGGGGCGTGAAGGCACAGAGGGCATCGCGCACCAGACCGCCGGTGGCGCTGGCGGTGGGTTCGGCGGTGACAGCCACCTTATGCCCCAGCTTCACGAGCCGTTCTTCCAGAAGCCGGATCTGGGTGGACTTGCCGCTGCCGTCCAGCCCCTCAAACACGATAAACTTAGCCTGCATCCTCTCGCCATCCTTTCTTTTATTTTATTATAAAGCCTTGCGGGCCGATTGTAAAGAGACTCTCTTTTGTGCTATAATATAGTTTGGATTATCAGCCTGAGGAAAGGAGGGCGCATATGGACATCTACGCTCCGCTGATCATGCAGACGGCGGGCTATCTCACGGCGGCGCTGGCCGTGTGGATACTGCTCCGCTGCGCCGTATCCATGCTTCAGGAGAAATATGAGCCGGAGGTATGGGCCTATCTTGAAATGCCCGACGGCTCCTCCCGCCCCATCAACAACTGGGAGTGCATTCTCGGCCGCAGCCGCTCTTCCGATGTAAAACTGAAAGAACGGGGTGTGGGCCGCAGCCATGCCGCGCTGCAGCGCAGCGCCGCCGGACGCTGGCTGATCTATGACCTCCACAGCCGCCGCAGCGGCGGTACCTATGTAAATGGCGAGCGCGTCTCCGGCAGCGCCCGCATCAAAGACGGCGACACGCTGCGTCTGGGCGATGCGGAGCTGCAGTTCATCGTCCTCTCCTCGGCCCAGCGCAAAACCCTGCAGCGCAGGCGCAGGGAACCGGGCCGGCGCGTATGCCCCGGCGTCACCCTTATCCTGCTCACACTTTTCCAGCTTCTGCTCGCTGCCCAGCACGCCATTACCGCCCCGGCGGAGCACGCCCCCTCGGTGGCACTGGCCTTCGGCACGGTAATAGCGCTGGAGTGGTTCTGTCTTCTCAGCGTCCGGGCCTTCGCTCTCAAAGGCTTTGAGCCGGAGACGCTGGCCTTCTTCCTTTCCAGCGTGGGGCTTTCCGTTGCCGCCTCCTCCGCCCCGGAGGAAATGCTCAAGTCCGTCCTTCTGCTGGTGCTGGGCGTGGGGGTGTTCGCTCTTTTGGGCTGGTGGCTTCGTGATCTCAGGCGGGTGCGGCTTCTGCGCTGGCCCATGGCCTTTGCTGCGGCAGTTTTTCTCTGTGTGAACCTCGCCCTCAGCGAGGAGATCTTCGGCGCGAAAAACTGGCTGAGCATCGGCGGCGTAATGCTGCAGCCCTCGGAACTTGTCAAGGTAGCCTATGTTTATGTGGGTGCCGCCACCATTGACCGACTTTTCCGACGGCGAAACCTCATCCTTTTCATCGGTTTTTCCGCTTTTATCGTCTGTGCACTGGCCCTGATGGGCGACTTTGGCACGGCGTTGGTGTTCTTCACCTGTTTTCTGGTGATCTCCTATATGCGCTCGGGCAGCTTCGCCACGGTACTGCTGGCAGTCAGCGGCGCGGGCCTTGCAGGCATGCTGGTGCTGACGGTGAAACCCTATGTGGCACGGCGCTTTGCCAGTTGGGGCCATGTGTGGGAAGACCCTCTGGGTGCCGGTTACCAGCAGGTAAGGGCCATGAGCGCCACAGCCTCCGGCGGTCTTTTCGGTCAGGGGGCCGGCAACGGCTGGCTTCGGGACGTGGCCGCCGCAGACACCGACCTTGTCTTCGGCATGGTCAGCGAAGAACTGGGCCTCATTGTGGCCTTTGGCTGCATCGCCGCCATTCTCCTCCTGTCCCTCTTTGCCGTGCGCAACGCCGAGGCCGGCCGC
>SVLG01000017.1 GCA_015068055.1 Oscillospiraceae bacterium
ACGAACTCCTTGGCAGCCTCGAGGTTGGGGGAACCGGCGGAGATACCGAGACCCCAGGAGCAGACGTTCCAGGTGGACTGGGTGGGGCTCACGGCGAAGCCGGCATTCTCGTAAACGTCGGTGTCGGGGCCGCAGAAGGAAGCCCAGATGGAGTCGGCGTCAGTGCACATGGCAGCGCCGCCGGTGGAGTACAGAGCAGCGCACTCGTTCCAGTGCATGTTGGTGGCGCCCACGGGGCCGTAGTTGCCCAGCAGCTTGCCATAGTACTCGAAAGCTTCAACGGCTTCGGGGGTGTTGATGGTGGCGGTGTTGGTGGCGAAATCAAAGAAGTCAGCGCCGAAGGAGTAGAGGTAGGTGGAGAACTGGGTGACGGCGGGGTTGGCCTTGCCGCGGCCGGTGAAGCCGGCAACGCCGTTGTCGGGATCATGGAGAGCCTCGGCGGCAGCCATCATCTCCTCAAGGTTGGTGGGCACTTCGATGCCGGCAGCCTCAAAGAGGTCCTTTCTGTAAAAGAGGACCTGACGCTCGGTCACCAGGGGAACACCGTAGAACTTGCCATCGGTGGAGCCGTTGTAGGCAAAACCGTTGAGGGCGGCGGTGATGAAGTCATCAGCCTGGAACTCTTCCACGGCCAGCAGGTCATTGACCTCGGCCAGGAAGCCGTTCTGGATGAAGCGCTGGACTTCCTGCAGGGGACGGCACATAAACACGTCGATGTACTGGCCGCCGGAGCCAAGCTCCACGTTCAGCTTGTCGCTGAGCTGGTTCTCGGGGTAGACCTCGAACTCAACCTTCATGCCGGTGGCAGCCTCAAACTCAGCGAGGCGGGGCTCCATGGCGTTGGTCCAGTCGTGGGTGGCCAGAATGACACGCAGGGTCACGCCCTCGTAGGGCAGGGGCTCAGCCTTCTCGGCGGGAGCAGCCTCAGGAGCGGCAGCGGCGGGGGCCTGAGGAGCGGGGGCCTCTTCCTGCTTGGCACCGCAGCCAAAGAGGGAGACAACCATGAGGAGGCAGAGGGTCAGAGCGAGAAATCTCTTCATTATGATTTCCTCCATTGATAATATTAACCTATGGTTTGTATATTAATGCCACAGGTTATACCAATTATAGTGCTGAATGGTGGTATTGTCAATAATGTGCACAATTCTTTTGATAGGTAAAAAAACGAATGAAGCATTTTAACCAAAAAATGAGGCGCATGCTTAGTCAAAAAGACCGAATTGCCCCGATCGTGAGTAAAAAGAGCTTCCCGCCAGTATGACGGGAAGCTCTTTTATCATTCGGATATGAGTTCGTTGGCGCTGCGTTCATCCACCAACTGCAGGAGTCCCTGCCGTGTGGTGTTCATGTGTGTACGGATAGCCTTCTGCAGGGCCTTCCTGTCGCGATGTATCAGCGCATTCAGCATGGCCTCGTGTTCCTCAAGATGGACGTCCATGTTGGTGCCGGCAGCGGTCAGGGAACTCTTGTGGCGATTGATCGCCTCGGAGAGCGATTTGATAGTCTCCATCAGAAAGGAGTTGCCGGAAAGCTCCGCCATGCGGGTGTGGAAGAGTGTGCCGGGGGGAGCCCAGGGCTCACCCTTTTCCACAGCGGCTCGAAGCTGCTCCATGGCATCGGCCACCAGCGCGATGCCCTCGTCGCTGGCCCGCTCAATGGCGAGGTTGCCGGCCAGCAGTTCCAGTGAGGTACGGACTTCCATGATCTCGCTGATGGAAGTCTGGGCCCGGATCACCCGCTCAAGACTGCCGTCGCTCTTGAGGACTACGTCGCTGATGGGTGCGCGGATAAAGGTGCCGCGGCCGGGGATGGACTCAACGGCGCCGTTGATACTGAGTGCCTTGATGGCTTCGCGGACGCTGGTGCGGCTTACCTGAAAAAGCTCAGCAAACTTGCCTTCGGTGGGGAGCCTGTCATTTACCTGCAGGTCGTTGTCCTGTATGTATTTAATGATGGATTCCAGCACCTGCTTGGAGAGATAGACTCTTTTGATCTCACTCATTGACAAAACACCTACCAAAATTAATGGACACTATTTGCACTATAACATACGGTACTAAAAATTACAAATACAAAAACAACATACAACAAAAGTCATACAATCATACAATCAGACGCCCACCAATTCACTCTTGAGCTTTTCGCGCAGACAGACACCGGTGTGGGAGCAGGCGAGACCACCGATGGTGGTGGCGCGCAGTTCCATGGGCAGACGGCGCTGTACGTCCTTGAGGGCGTCGATGACCTCATCGGGCGGGATGTAGCTGGTGATACCGGCGCAGGCCATGTCCGCAGAGATAAAGGCATTGGCTACACCCACGGCGTTGCGCTTGATGCAGGGGACCTCAATGGGGCCGGCAATGGGATCGCAGACAAGGCCCAGCAGGTTCTTCATGCACATGCCCATGGCCTCGAACACGACGGTGGGATCTTTGCTGAAAAGACTTGCAATGCCCGCGGCGGCGATGGCGCTGGAGACACCTACCTCGCCCTGGCAACCGCCCACGGCACCGGAAAAGCTAACATCCCGGTGAGCCATGATGACGCCGGTAATGGCGCTGACAAAGAGCGCATCGATGATCTCGTCGTCGCTGAAGCCGTATTCTTCCTGCAGCGTGAACATGCAGCCGGGGACGATGCCGGCGCTGCCGGCGGTGGGGGCGGCCACGATGCAGCCCATGGAGGCGTTAAATTCCATGACACCGAGGGCTTTGGCCACAGCAATGGGGACAATGCCGCCGGAAATGGTTTTCCCTGTTTTGGCCACACCCATGAGGCGCTTGCCGTCGCAGCCGCTGGTAAGACCGTAGAGCATCTCGTTCTTTTCGTTTACGCCCTTGTCCACGGCCCGGCGCATGATCTCCAGCTCCTTTTGCATCAGTGCGCGGATGTCCTCCCGGGAGAAGCCGGAGCGATCCATTTCGTACTGAATGGCCAGCTCGGGAAGAGAGAGGCCCTTCTCCGTGCAGAGCTTTGCTGCCTCGTCGAAGCGGCTGAGCTTCAGAAGTTCGGAGACGGTGGCGCCGTAGGTGAGGACCGGCGTTACCATGCGTACCCGGCTCACACCGGGCATGGCCTCCATTTTCCCGGTAAGCCCGCCCTCGGGAGCCTTGCGAAAGGCCACCACGCTGATGCTTTCGGCGTGACGCTTTTCACCGCCTTCGATGCTCTCCGCGGCGCTGCGGGCACCTTCACCCCAGAGGACAAGATTGTACTGGTCGCTCTCCAGCAGAATTTTCTGCTCATCAATGGCCTCAATGCAGAGGCTGCCGCCACCGATGGAAACGCCCCGAACGGAGATCTCTTCGCCATTTTTGCCGCGCATTTCCAGCTGCACGGCGTTGGGGTGGTAGATGTTGGGAGGATAGAAGGCAATGTCAATGCCGATACCCTGCTCCGGCGCCATTTCCAAAGAGTGGCGGAGGAGGGGACTGTCCTCGGCCCAGCCCATGGCCCCGGCGATGAGGGCGGCATCGGTACGGTGGCCGTGATAGGTGGTTTTCAGCACGGGGCTCATCCGAAGGGTGATGTGCTCCAGCTCCATGCCGGCAATGCGGTTGGCCATGAGGCCGATGCGGGCCATGCCGGCGGTGTGGGAGCTGCTGGGACCCACCATGATGGGGCCCACGATCTCAAAGATGCTTGTGCTCATGTGTCGTCCTCCTTGTTCTCCAGGGCGGCTTTCTGTGCGGCGTACTGGGCCTCGGCTTTTTTCTGCTGCCGCTCGGCATTGTCCAGTTCCCAGGGTTTGAGCTGCCGGTCAACCCAGAAAAGCAGCAGGCCGATAACCATTAAAATATAATGTATAGTGCCGGGGGTCTTGTCCCGGAACACGGTGATCCAGATAGGGAAGATGCAAACGGCAGAACCAAGGATCAGAAACTTCTGCTGCTTACGGTTTTTGAGGAATTCTTGTAAAAACTCTTTCATAAAGGGCCTCCCGTATTGTGTTACAATACTACATATTGTATTATGGCCCGGTTACAATGTCAAGAGAGATCCCCTTGTGTTATGAAGTCGCTAAAAAGCAGCGAATTGCTTAGGACATATTTGACAAAGTTTCGGTCCTTCTTTGTTTATAAAGCCAAAAAACTTGATGGATGCACAGAAATTGTTTGACTTTCGGCGATAATAATAATATCATACAAATGTATTTTAACGTGGAAACGTTATCAGAGAGAAGGTTCACTATGCAAGAAAAGTATACCGAGCTTTATCAGATTCTGAAAAAGGAAGTAGTACCGGCGCTGGGCTGCACCGGCCCCACCGCCATCGCCTATGTGGCTGCAGAGGCCGCCACCGCCATCGGCGGCGAGGTGAAGAAGGTTTATGTTTTTGTGGATCGTCACATCGGCACCAAGAACAGCGATGTGGGCATCCCCAACACCAACATCGTCGGCAATGAGATCTCCGCCGCGCTGGGCGCTCTGGCGGGGGATGCTGCTGCCGGTCTGAATGTTCTCCATAAGGTTACTCCCGAGGACGAGCTGCGTGCCAAGCAGTTCGTGAAGGATGGTCTCGTGGTGGTGGAGCCCGACCTCCAGACCGAGACCCTCGGCCTCTATATGGATGCCCGGGTGGAAACCGACAAGGGCGTGGGCCGTGCCATCGTGGTCAAGACCCATACCAACCTGGTCTACCGGGAAGCCAACGGCGTCAAGCAGGTGGATATCCCCTTCGACCGTATCGCCTCCATGAACGAGACGAAGGATCCCATGGCCAGCTACCGTGTGGCCGACTTCTATGATTTTGCCATGAACATGCCTCTGGAAGATCTGCTCTTCCTCCGCGAGGCTGTTGAAATGAATACCACACTCGCCGAGACCATCTTTACCGGTGAGGCCAAGGGTGCCGGTTTCGCTCTGTCCATGATGAAGCGCGCCGAGGGCAACCTGGTCCGCAAGGCTGAGGCTCTTACCGCCGCGGGCAGTGAGGCCCGTATGGCCGGCCTCAGCAAGCCCGCCATGAGCTGCGCCACCAGCGGCAACGTGGGTATCACCGCCTCTCTGCCTCTCATCAGCATGGCCGAGGATTTGGGCTGCAGCGAGGAGAAGCTCCTCCGGGCTCTGGCCATGAGCTTCCTCATGACCATCTGCGTGAAGAACCGTATTGGCCGCGTCAGCTCCATGTGCGCCTGCGTCACCGCTGCCAGCCAGGGCATCGCCGCCGGCGCCTGCATCCTGCTGGGTGGAGACATCGAGGCCATCAACCGCGCTATCAACACCACTCTGGTCAATGTTTTCGGCGTAGTCTGCGACGGTGCCCGTCTGGCCTGTGCCATGAAGCTGGCCAGCGCTGCCGGTATCGCCATCGAGTGTGCCTACATCGCTATGGACGGCTATGAGACCCCCGCCGGACAGGGTGTCTGCGGCGAAAACGCCGATGCCTCTCTGGACTTCATGGGCTATTTTGCTCAGAACGGCATGAAGGGTTCCGATATGGAACTCTGCCGGGCGCTTCATGAAAAGCGTCAGAAACAGCTTGCTGCGGAAGCCAATTAAAGCCAATTAATTTTACATATTAAAAGGCGAAAAGAAAAAGGAGGAAAATCTGTGGAAACCGTCAAAAAGATTGTCAATGGTTTTCTCGGCGCCCTTGCTGGAATCCAGAAGACCCTGGCAGTGGCCATCTGTCTGATCATCCCGGTGATCATCGTGGTTCAGGTGTTTATGCGTTACGTTCTGAAGGTGCCCCTGATGGGCATTGAGGAACTGCTTACGTTCTTTATCATCTGGCTCTATATGTTGGGTGGCGGCGTGGCCAGCTGTGAGCGTACCCACATCAGCTGCGGCATCCTGACCCTGTACATGAAGAAGCCCCTGACCATCAAGATCTTCAACATCTGCAAGGCTCTCTTCGGCTGCATCTGCGGCGCGTGGATCGCCCGCTGGGGTTGGTGGTACATCACCTACTCTGCCAAGCTTGGTAAGGTCAGTGACCTTCTGCACATCCCCATGGTTATTGGTGAAGGTGCCGTCTTTGTCGGCTTCATCCTGATGCTCATCTTCAGCCTTGTGGAGCTGGTGGATGCCGTCAAGGATCTCAGCGCTTATGTAAAGGAGGCTAAGGCATAATGAGTACTCTGACTGTTGTTGGTCTTGCATTGATTTTCCTGGTGCTGCTGCTGATGCTCAGCATCCCCCTGCCTTACTGCTTTGCCGGCTGCCTCGGCTTCATCGTCATCTTCGCGGATCAGGGCATGAAGTCCCTTCTGCTTTACGCTTACGCCCAGACCACCGGCACCGTGCTGCTGGCCAGCCCCATGTTCATTCTGGCCGGTAACTATATGGGCGGCTCCGGCATTGCCTCCCGTCTGCTGGACGTCTGCGACTCCCTCGTCGGCCGCATCAAGGGCGGTCTCGGCGTGGTGGCCAGCGTCACCTGCGCCATCATGGGCGCCATCTCCGGCTCCGGCTTCACCGGCGTCGCTTCCACCGGCCCCATCATGATCCCCCGTATGGTCGAGCAGGGCTACCCCCGCGGTTTTGCCACCGCTCTCGTTACCGTGTCTTCCGTTCTCGGTCTGCTGATCCCTCCCAGCGCCATCATGGTCGTTTTCGGTTGGGTTACGGAGACCTCCATCCTTGCCTGCTTCATGTCCACCATGGTGCCCGGCATCCTGGTCTGCATCCTCTTCTGCATCATCAACCTGCTGGAGTGCCGCAAGTGGGATCTGAAGCTCATGGAGCCCATGCCCCTCGTTGCTCAGGCCAAGCTCTTTGGCGTTCGTTTCTTCAAGGCTATCCCCGCCCTGCTGATGCCCATCATCATCCTTGGCGGTATCTACGGCGGTGTCTTCACTCCTACCGAGGCTGCTGCTGTTGCGGCTCTCTACTCTCTGCCCGTCGGCTTCTTCATTTACAAGACCCTGACCTTCAAGAAGCTCAAGGAGCTGACCTTCTCTGCCGTTAACTCCATCGGCGGCATCATGACCATGATCTTCGTCTGCATGATGGTGGCCAACACCCTCGTGCGTCTGAAGGTTCCCCAGGCCATCATCGAGCTGATCTTCGGTCTGACCCAGAGCAAGATTCTCATCCTCATCATCATCAACCTCTTCCTCTTCGTTGTCGGTATGATCGTCAACGACACCACCGGCATGCTCATCTGCGCCCCCCTGCTGCTCCCCCTGATGAAGGAGCTCGGCATCTCCAACGTTCACTTCGCGGCCATCATGGGCGTGAACCTGGCCATGGGCGGCGTCACTCCTCCCTACGCCAGCATTCTCTACCTCGGCATGCGTATCGGCGAGTGCGAGTTCAAGGACATCTTCGGGCCCACCATGAAACTCCTGATCTTCGGTTACGTGCCCGTCGTCTTCCTGACCACCTACATTCCCGCCCTGTCCGAGTGGCTGCCCAGCCTCATGGGCCTCATGTAATCTTACATAAGTGCTTTCCGGCAACCCCGGCGGTGTGCCGCCGGGGGCCGACAAAACCAAAATTTTGTTAGGAGAGAGAAACCATGGCAAAGATTCTTACTTACGATGAAGTTCTGTCCCTCATCAACATGGAGGACGCCGTCAAGTCCGTCGAGCGTACCTTCTCCGGTCTCGGTGCCGGCACGGTCATCAACCCCACCAAGGTCACTCTGGACGTGGGCGAAGTGGCTCCCTATCCTCCCTACGAAGGCTTCTTTAACGCCATGCCCGCTTACCTGGGTTACGACGACTATGATGTCGCCGGCATCAAGTGGGTTCTCGGTATCCTCGGCCACAGAAGAAAGGCCGGCCTGCCCTTCATCAGCGGCATGATCCTTCTGGCGGATCCCCGTCTCGGCATCTTCAAGGCTGTCATGGACGGCAAGCAGATCACCAACCTGCGTACCGGCGCCCAGACTGCTGTCACCCTGAAGTACGTCTTCAAGGGCCAGAAGGGCATCACTGTGGGTCTCTACGGCTGCGGCCAGCAGGGCCGTACCCAGATCGAGGCCATTTCCAAGGTCTTCGACATCGAAGAGCTGCGTCTCTACGACATCTTCCCCGCCGCCATGGAAAAGTTCAAGGCTGACATGGCTTGGGCCGTCAAGGGCGAGATTATCCCCTGCGCCACTCCTGCTGAGGCTGCCAACGCTCAGGCCCTCATCTGCGTCACGCAGGCTAAGGAGCCCTTCCTCACCGCCGAGATGGTCAAGCCCGGCACCATGGTCTTCCCCATGGGTTCCTACAAGGAAGTCACCGACGATCTCATCCTCGCTGCTGATACCATCGTGGTCGACCACGTTGGCCAGGCTCTGCACCGCGGCGGCCTGAAGTCTCTGGCTGAGGAAGGCAAGATCACCGAGGCCAACTTCACCGCCACCGTCGGCGAGCTGGTCAACGGCAACAAGGATCTGGGCGACGTCTCCCAGAAGCGCATGGTCTGCGCCCTCATCGGCACCGGTGCCATGGACATCGGCTGCGCCGAGATGGTCTACCGCCGCGCCTGCGAGAAGGGCATCGGCCAGGAGTTCGACTTCAACGGCGAGCTGCTGAGCACCTGCCTCACCGCCAAGGTCATCGACCCCAAGTCCTGCCGCGAGTAATCCCTATTTAGAAGCAACACCCTTTGTATAAACACGCGTATCCCAAAATTCAAGGAAAGAAGGATTGAATCATGAAACGTCTCGTTTCCCTCCTCCTCGTTCTTGCGATGGTCTTTGCTCTCTGCGCCTGCGGCGCCAAGGAAGAAGAAGCCCCCGCTGCTGCTCCTGCTGCTCCTGCCGCTCCTGCCGCTCCCGCTGAGGAAGCCAAGGAAGAAGCCGTTGATTACGGCGAAGAAGTGACCCTGATGCTCTCCCACATCCGTCCCGAAGGTTCTCCCGCTGACATCGCTGTCAAGGCCTTCGCTGAGGAAGTGACCGAGGCCACCGGCGGCACTGTTAAGTTCGACATCTACCCCGCCTCCCAGCTCGGTGACTACACCACCGTTATGGAGATGGTCATGGTCGGCGACGTTGACATCCAGGTGTCCACCGTCTCCACCTCCGTCGACAAGTTCTTCGGCATTGCTAACGCTGCTTACATCGCTTCCACTTGGACTGAGGCCAAGGAGAAGTTCGCCACCGGTTCCGCTCTGTCTGAAGTTTACATGGAGAAGATGAATGACTACGGTCTGAAGTACCTCTGCATGTATCCTCTGTACTTCGGCGGCATCGCTGTTGGCGTTGAGCCCACCGATCCTACCAACCCCGATGCCAAGAGCGGCATCAAGATCCGCGTTCCCTCCATGGTCTCCTTCGAGAAGACCGCTGAGGCTTTCGGTTACCTGGGCACTCCGCTGCCCTCCTCCGAGACCTTCACCGCTTGGCAGACCGGCGTTGTTGAAGGCGCCATCGGCATGGGTGCCGAGGGTTACTACAGCAACATGGCTGACCTCGTCAAGTACTACCTGCCCATCAACGACCACTTCGAGTGCTGGCACGCTTACATGAACCTCGAGAAGTTCGAGTCTCTGAGCGAGCTGCAGCAGGAGGCCATCATGACCGCCGCTGCCAACATGGAAGCCAACCGTTGGGAAGTCGCTGAGGCTGAGACTGCTGAGTACGAGCAGAAGCTGCGCGACAAGGGTGCCGTTGTCGTCGAGTTCACCGACGAGCAGCTGCAGGCCTTCGGCGCCAAGGCTCAGACCGAAGTCTGGCCCCACGTCGCTCCCGAAGTCGGCGAGGACTACTTCGCCATGGTTACCGGTCAGTAATCTGCCATTAACCCGTCTGTGACGGCCTTCGGAGGATTTAAGATCCGCCGGGTGTTGCTCTGGCTCTCACAGACAAATAAGGAACGCCCCCTCGAAAGAGGGGGCGTTTTCTTTATGTGCCCAGATCTATGACTGCAATCTCACAGTTGGTGCCGATCCGCATGGGCGGGCCCCAGGCCCCGGCTCCGGAGGAGACTACCACGTGTGGGCTATGCTCATCTTTACGGTAATACCCGTATCCACAGATGTTGATGGCCTTTATTACAAGGTTGCCGGGGAGAATCTGCCCATTGTGAGTATGCCCGCATAACAAAAGGGTGCAGCGGCTGTCATATTGAGGAATGGCGGATGGGTTGTGATCCATGACGATCAGCGGCAGATCGGGCCGGGGATTGGCCGACAGAAGGGCTTCGGTATCACCACGCACTTGGTTAACATAATTTCCGTGCGGTTTAGCGTCCAGCCGACCCAGTATCTGAACACCGTCCACGGTTTTGTATGTTTCGGCCAAAACGGCAATTCCGGATTTCGCCATGAAGTGCTGCATGGCTTCGGCGCTGTCTCCTGCGTCGTGATTGCCCAGACAGGCATAAACGCCGCAGCGGCTCTCTATCCTGCGCAGCAGGGTGGCGGCTCTTACCGGGTTGCGAACCGCTTCGAAACAGTTGTCGATCAGATCGCCGGCTATGCAGACGAGATCGGGCTTCTCGGCGTTGATACAGTCAATAAGCCTTGGCAGCCGTTCTTCCGAACCAACGGCGCCAAGATGTACATCGCTGATGAGAACCAGACGAAATGGACGGGAGAGAATAGGGGCCTTATAGCGCCGGACATGGATCTGCCCTGCGTGAGCGAATCCATACGCTGCCAGAAGAAGTGCCGCGAGCAGTGTTACCCAGCCTGGCAGCGGTAGAAGGAAGCAGACGACGGTGACCATGACCAGAGTGACGTAAAGACCCATGCCGTAGGCACCGATGCATCGGATGGCATAGGGGGCGTCACTTCGTATACGGCGAAAACAGACGATAAGCAGGAGCAAGGCCCCGGCATAGCAGAGAAGAAAATGGCCCGTATGACGGATGGTAAAGGTCCGCATGAGATGCAACGCTATCAGCAGGTTGGTAGTGATGAGAAAAAGTGCCGTGGCGGCACAGCGCAGTATCCATGTGCTTTGTTTCATGTAAGGCACCTCCCGTTATCTCCATTATGCCCGTTTTCGCCGGGAATGTAAAGGCTGGGGGGCGGAGAGTATGAAATTGTCTGGACAGGAGTGTCCGCCTGCGCTATAATCAGCTTGTCAGGAGGGATTATGTATGTTTTGCGAGAGCCGTTATAAGGAACACTGCCCCTGTCTGGGCGAAGATGTTGAGCTTACCATGGTAATCGGAGCAGAAATAGGCAACACCTGTGCCATCAGCTTTTCCGATGCAGAAACGGAGTGTTCCGTTTACGAAAGCTGTCCCCATAGACGGCAGAGCGGCTGCCTTCTGCTGACAGAGAATGGATATAGAGGAGATTCTGCATATGAGTATCAGGGATGATCTGGCCTATGCGGCCTTCTGCGCGAAGGCCCTCAAAAGCTTCCATGAGTTGAAGAATGATTATATGGCCCTCTCGCCGGAGAGTAAAGAGCGGCTTAAAAAGGATGCCGGCAAGCTGCTGAAGGAAAGCGGTATCGCGGAGCTTCTGGGCTTTGATTTGTAAAAAATTGCTTCCCGTAAGGGAAGCAATTTTTTATGTTCATTTTCCGGGACCCGCGGTGTCGGCCCCGTCGCCGGAGAGACCAAGCTCTCTGGCTGCGTCCTCGCGCATCTTGTACTTGAGGATCTTGCCGGCAGCATTCATGGGGAAGGCCTCCACAAAGGAGATGTAGCGGGGAACCTTGTGACGGGCCATGCTGGCCTTGATGTAATTCGTCATCTCGTCGGCGGTGATGCTGCCCTTCTCCTTGAGGATGATGCAGGCCATGATCTCCTCGCCATAGCGCTTGTCCGGTACCCCGATGACCTGTACGTCCCGGACGGCGGGATGGGTGTAGATAAACTCCTCGATCTCCTTGGGGTAGATGTTTTCGCCGCCGCGGATGATCATGTCCTTGAGACGACCGGTAATGCGGTAGTTGCCGTCCTCATCCTTGCAGGCCAGGTCACCGGAGTGGAGCCAGCCTTCGCTGTCCACGGTGTCCCGGGTGGCCTGGGGCATCTTGTAATAGCCCTTCATGGTGTTGTAGCCCTTGGAGCAGAACTCACCGTTGATGCCGGCAGGGACTTCCTCGCCGGTTTCGGGGTCAATGATCTTGCAGCGGACATGGGGGAAGTTGTAGCCCACGGTCTCGGTGCGCAGCTCCAGCGGATCCGTCCAGGCGGACATGGTGGAGCCGGGAGCCGATTCTGTCTGACCGTAGACGCTGACAATGCCCCGCATGTTCATTTCATCCGGCTGGGCAGCCCGGCGCATCAGCTCCGGGGGACAGCCGGCACCGGCCATGATACCGGTACGCATGTGAGAGAAGTCCGTTTTCCGGTAGTCCGGGTGATTGAACATGGCGATAAACATAGTAGGAACGCCGTTGAAGCAGGTGATCTTTTCCTGATTGATGCAGGCCAGAGACTGCTTGGCGGAGAAGTAGGGCAGGGGACAGACGGTGGCGCCGTGGGTGAGGGAGGCAGTCATGCTCAGCACCATGCCGAAGCAGTGGAACATGGGCACCTGAATCATCATGCGGTCGGCGGTGGAGAGGCCCATGCGGTCGCCGATGCACTTACCATTGTTGACGACGTTGTAATGAGTTAACATAACACCTTTCGGGAAGCCCGTAGTACCGGAAGTGTACTGCATGTTGCAGACATCATCGGGACGAACGGCTGCGGCCATCTGAGCGACCACCTCGGGTGCTGTCATGTGGGCGCGGGCCATGGCATCCTGAAAGGTGAGGGAGCCGGGCTGTTTGAAGCCGACCGTGATCACGTTGCGCAGGAAGGGGAGACGCTTGCAGTGCAGGGGGGTACCGGGCTTTGCCATGGCAATCTCCGGGCAGAGTTCGTTGATGATGCTTCGGTAGTTGCTGTCGAGGCAGGAGTCAATCATCACGAGGGTGTGGGTATCCGACTGACGGAGAAGATATTCCGCTTCGTGGATCTTATAGGCTGTATTGACGGTGACCAGCACGGCGCCGATTTTGGTGGTAGCCCAGAAGGTGATGAACCACTCGGGCACATTGGTGGCCCAGATGGCAACCTTGCTGCCGGCTTTTACACCAAGAGACACCAGCGCCCGGGCAAAGGTGTCCACATCTTCCCGGAACTCCTCGTAGGTGCGGGTGTAGTCCAGAGTGGTGTATTTAAAGGCATACTGGTCGGGAAACTCCTCGGCCATGCGGTCGAGAACCTGAGAAAAGGTGAGGTCGATGAGCTCGTCCTTTTTCCAGACGTACTGACCTGTGCCGTCGTGGTTGAAGTAAAGGGATTTTTTCTTGCCCCGGGGATTATCGAAGCGGTTCATATAGTTTACATAATATGAGAATATCACCTCGCGGTCCAGTTCTTCGTCCATCCATTCGTTTTTCCATTCCAGTGAGATGAAGCCGTTGTAGTTGACGGAGGAGAGGGCCAGCATAAAGTCCGCGATGGGCATGCTGCCCTCGCCGATGAGGTCATAGTGTCCGCTGTCGTCGGAGTCTCGCATATGGACGTGACGGACATAGTCGCCCAGATTCTTGATGGTGGTATCGCCGCTTTCACCGTAGTCCCGGTAGGGATGGTGTACGTCCCAGAGAACCGCCAGCTCATCACAGGCGAACTCGTCCAGCAGACAGCGCAGCCGGGCTGTGTCGGCATAGATGCCGCTGGTCTTGATGAGGATGGTCACATCCTGCTTTGCTGCTTCAGGCAGAAGGGTGCGGAGATTGTCCTTTACCTGGCCTTCATCCTCGTGAAGGGCGCAGGCAGATATATAGGGAACGCGGGTGTTGTGGGCAATTTCCAGCAAACTTCCCAGCTCTGCCAGAGCCCTGCTTCCATCGGAGAGATCGCAGGAGGTATCAAAGCAGGGAATCTGCAGCTTGCGCTCGCGCATTTCGCGGACTGTGGCCGCCGTCTGATACTTATGGAAGGGGCCGCTGCGCTCCAGCATGGCGTCATATTTGGGGAGGTTATACACCTCAATGCCGCCAAAGCCCATTTCCAGAGCCAGCTCCATCATTTCGTCCCAGCTGAGATTTCCCCAACCGCGGGTGGAAAAGGAGAGGTTCATGCTTCTTCCTCCTCATAAACGATCTTGTTCAGGGCGCTGAGATAGGCCCGGATGCTGGCACCCACGATGTCCGTGGAGATGCCGCGGCCGGAATAGAGCTTGCCCCCGGAGCGCAGACGAACGATGGTCTGGCCCATGGCCTCGCGGCCCTCGGTGACAGCCTGAATCTGGAAGTCATCCAATTCATAATGGTGGCCGGTGATCTGCTCAATGGCCAGAAAGGCCGCGTCGATGGGGCCATCGCCCAGACAAACACCCTCCAGGGTTTGCTCCCGGCGCTTCAGGCGGATATGGGCGCTGGAGGCAATGGTATTGCCGGCATTGACCACATAGGTGTCAAGATGGTAGGCAGAGGGTACCTGCATAGCAGCTGCCGCCACGATGGCATCCAGTTCCCGGATGCCCACCTGCTCCTTACGGGCAGCAATGTTGCGGAAGGCCTCGTAAACCTTTACCTTATCCTCCTCGGAGAGGTCATAGCCCAACTGCTCCACCGCCTTGGCGACGCTGTCCGCGTCGTCGTGTACGGTAAGATAAATACCGCTGTCATCCTGACGGACGCCGTTATCAAAGGGGGAGGTCTTGCGCCGGTCGGTCTGGCACATCCAGGTGATCTGGGAGATGATACGGCTCATCTGGGCTACCCGGAGACGAATAACGGCATCGAAGGACTCGGCGCGCTGGGAAAGAATGCGGGAGACGTTGGGCAGGGAGCAGACATCCACCGGGTAAGCGGCGGCCTTCAGCTCCGTGGCGCCAGCGCTCACGGCGGCGATGGCGCAGGCGTCGGCCAGAGCGAGATTGTTGCGGCAGGAAATGCCCAGAGTCACATGCTCCAGTGCAGGAACGGCTTCATAGAGGGAGCGGACAAACTCGGCAAACTCACCGGGCAGCATGTTTCCGGCGGTGTCGCAGACGGTGACGGTGACAGCTCCGGCATCAATGGCGGCGGCAAGGATGGCCGCGAGATAGCCGCTCTCGGCCCGGGTGGCATCATCGGCGATAAATTCCACATCGGTGCAAAAACTGTGGCAGAGCTTTACGGCAGCGCTGACGGCTTCCAGCATGGACTCGGCCTTCTTATGATAAAGATACTCCATCTGCACACTGCTCACCGCGGCGCAGACCTGCAGCCGGGGATGACGGGCATCCTTGAGAGAGTTCCAGACGCTGCGGATGTTTTCCTCATCCAGCGCAACCGGCACAGCGGCCACGCTCTCCTTTACAGCGGAGGCCACGGATTTCACACGCAGAGCGTCTGTCCGGGAATCGCTGATTCCCTCCAGCTCAATGACGCTGACACCAAGGCTGTCCAGAAGTTTTGCCAGCTCAATTTTCTCCCGGAAGGAGAGGGAGAAGCTGCTGCTGTTTTGTCTCATGGTCACATCGCTGATTCTGATCTCTTTCATAGTTTTCCGACTCCTTGCTTTGAATAAAAAAGCCCTGAGGCTGCAAGCATATACAGCCTCAGGGACGAATGCACATTCGCGGTACCACCCTGATTACCTTTCTGCAGGAAAGGTCACTCTCGGACTTCTGACAAAGTCCCAGCCCGTAACGGGGGCATCCGTATCCCATTACTGAGGCATAAACCCGTTCACAGGATCGACTCGGGAAGCAGATCGCCCAGATCTTCCGCACCGGCTCACAGCAACCGCCGGCTCTCTGCAGCATCGGAAAAGGGAGAGATTTCCGTCAACGTCTTTTGCATAATAATTTAAAAGAATTTAAGCATAATACGGCATGTTTGTCAACGGGGTTCTGATATTTTGGCAATTTCGCAAAGTTTTTGAAGGAGTCATACATATATATCCGTCAGGATGACGTTTGACTTTTTTGATTTTTTATGTTATGATCACCGCAATAATTGAAAGGCTGTGACGAAGACGGTCCGGCCGTTCAGGTTTACAGAGAGTCGGCGGGTGGTGTGAGCCGACAGCCTGGCGCCATCCGACCCATCACTTCTGAGCCGGAGAGCCGAAGGCACGCCGTAGGTTCCCCCGTATGCCCGCGTTAAGGGATAGGACTTGTTGGAGTCTGAAGGGACGGCCTCGGGCCGTAATTTGAGTGGTACCGCGGGTATTGTAATTGCTCGTCTCAAGATGCTTATCTTGAGGCGTTTTTTATTTTTCTGAAAGGGAGTAAGACCTATGACCAACCAGAATCCTGCCACCCAGCTGATGGACATTGCGGCCCGTATCCGCGATATGCGCGAGATCCTTGGTTTCAGCGTACAGAAAATGGCTGAGGAGACACAACTCAGTGAGGAGACCTACCGCCTCTATGAGAGCGGTAAAGTGGATCTGCCCTTTACCTTTATTCATAACTGCTCCAAGATCTTCGGCGTGGAAATGACGGTACTTCTGGAAGGCCGCAGCGCCAAACTCTCCGGCTACACGCTCACCCGCAAGGGCAAGGGCCTGGTTACCGCCAGCGAGGACGGCATCACCATTCAGGACATGGCCCCCATGTTCCGCAAGAAGCTGGCCACACCTTACTGGGTTACCTACGAATACTCCGAGGAACTGCAGAGCCAGCCCATCCACACCACCACCCATGCCGGTCAGGAGTTTGACCTGGTGATTAAGGGTTCCATGCGTGTGCGCATCGGCGACCACGAGGAGATCCTCCACGAGGGCGACAGTATTTTCTACAAGTCCTCCACCCCCCACGGTATGATCGCCATTGACGGGCACGACTGCGTGTTCCTGGCCATGATCATGGTCAGCGACACCACCGACCAGCCGCTCTTCATCGGGCAGAGCCGCAAGAGCGACCCCAACAAGAAGCTTCTCTGCCAGAAGTTTATTCATGCCGAGGAAGACGAGCGCGGCGCCCTGGTCAATCTTCGCTACGAGGATGCCGAGTCCTATAACTTTGCCTTCGATACCGTGGACGCCATCGCCCGCCGCGAGCCCGACAAGCTTGCCATGCTGCACATTGCCAACGACATGACCGAGCGCCGCTTCAGCTTCAAGGACATCAAGGACGCTTCTTCCCAGAGCGCCAATTACTTTAAGTCTCTTGGCATCAAGCGGGGGGACCGGGTCATGCTGGTTCTCAAGCGTCATTACCAGTTCTGGTTTGCCATCCTTGGCCTTCATAAGCTGGGTGCGATCGCCATCCCCGCCACCAACCAGCTTCTTTCCCATGACTTTACCTATCGCTTTACCGCTGCGGATGTCAGCGCCATTCTCTGCACAGCCGACGGCGATACGGCGCATGAAGTGGAGATTGCCGAGCAGGAGTGCGGCATGAACCTTACCAAAATCCTGGTGGGCGGCAAGCGTGAGGGCTGGCACGATTATAACAGCGAGTATGCTTTGTTCTCCCGCCGCTATGAGCGCGCAGAGGATGCTCCCTGCGGCAGCGATCCCATGCTCATGCTCTTTACCTCCGGTACCACCGGCTATCCCAAGATGGCCATGCACAGCTACAAGTACGCCCTCGGCCACTACGTCACGGCCAAGTACTGGCACATGGCCGAGCGGGACGGTTTGCACTTTACCATCTCCGAAACCGGCTGGGGCAAGGCCCTCTGGGGCAAGCTCTACGGCCAGTGGCTCTGCGAGGGCGCGGTCTTTACCTACGACTTCGACCGCTTCGATGCCGAGAAGATTCTCCCCATGTTCGCCCAGTACGGCATTACCACCTTCTGCGCACCGCCTACCATGTACCGTATGCTCATCAAGCAGGATCTTTCCTGCTATGACCTTTCCTCCATCCACCATGCCACCACTGCCGGCGAGGCTCTGAACCCCGAGGTGTTCCACCAGTTTGAGAAGGCGACGGGGCTCCGCATCGCGGAGGGTTTCGGCCAGACCGAGATGACCCTGGGCATCGCAAACCTTGTGGGCACTATGCTCAAGCCCGGTGCCATGGGCAAGCCTGTGCCCGGCTACGGCATCGACCTTGTGGATCCCAACGGCAACCCCGTCCCCGACGGTATCAACGGCGAAATCGTTATCCGTACCGATCCCAAGCCCACCGCCGGCGTGTTCCTGGGGTATTACCGCAATCAGGAGGCCACCGATGCCGCCTGGCACGACGGTATGTACCATACGGGCGATGTGGCCTGGCGGGATGAGGACGGCTATTACTGGTATGTTGGCCGTGCCGACGACGTCATCAAGTCCTCCGGCTACCGCATCGGGCCCTTCGAGATCGAGAGCGCCATCATGGAGCTTCCCTATGTTCTCGAGTGCGGCGTCTGTGCGGCTCCGGATGAGGTCCGCGGTCAGGTGGTCAAGGCCTGCATCGTCCTTATCCCCGGCGTGGAGGGTACGGATGTTCTCAAGAAGGATATCCAGAACTACGTCAAGCACCGTACTGCGCCTTACAAGTACCCCCGTATTGTGGAGTTCCGTACCGAGCTTCCCAAGACCATCAGCGGTAAAATTATGCGCAATAAGCTGTAAATACGCTCGTTTCTATGCAGACGGCACAAAGCTGTCTGCATAGAAACGGAATATTTATTCCATTTGTGTGCATTGACAATTTCACAGCGAAATGATAAGATTCTGACAAATTCAATCAAAGGCTTTGACGGAGAGGATCGGCGGCGATAAGCATCCCCAGAGAAATGGCGGTTGGTGCGAGCCATGATGTTTGCGGTCGGTCAGTCGCTCCCAAGCCGGAGGGAAGAAAGCCCGGGGCGGGCGAGTAGAACCCTTCCGCGTCAGCTGCGTCAGTGCTTAGGGCTTGCTGGAGCCCGATGAGTGGTATCTGCCGTGAGGCAGATGCAATTTGAGTGGTACCGCGGGTATATTTCACCCGTCTCAAAGAATCTATCTTTGGGACGGGTTTTTGTTTTCCGGCCCAAACGGGAGGATAACATGGAAGATAAGATTACTGCGTTGGAGTACAAGATCCGTGAAATGGCGGGCCGTATCCGTGAGCTTCGTGAGATCACAGGACTTTCCGTGGAGGAGATGGCGCGGCGTACCGGTGTCAGCGAGGAGGAGTATGTCCTTTGCGAGAGCGGTAAGAAGGATCTGAACATTGCCTTTCTGTATCGCTGTTCTCTGAGCTTCGGCGTTGACTTTACGGATCTTATCGAAGGACACAGCCCCAAGCTGCGCTCCTACTCTCTTACCCGTGCCGGCGAGGGGCAAAAGATTGAGGAAGCCCACCATATGGTTGGCTTTAACCTGGCGGCCGGCTTCAAAAACCGTATTGCCCTTCCTTTGTACATGGAACTGGGTTATCGGCAGGGTGCAGAGCATGAGGATATCGAGCTTACCACCCATGAGGGGCAGGAGTGTGACATCGTCCTCCGGGGCCACATGAAGCTGCAGATCGGTGAGCACTACGAAATCCTTAAAGAGGGCGACTGTATTTATTACGACAGCTCCGTGCCCCACGGCATGATTGCCGTGGATGGGCAGGACTGTGCCTTCTATGCCATCGTTCTGAACCCTGCCGGTGCTGCCGCCGCAAAACCGGTGGAGCGCGCGCAGCCCACCAAAATCGCCGGCCGCGATGCGGAGCGCCGCGTTTACCACGACTTCATTCTGCCCACGGAAGGGGAGAAGGGCGGCCTTGAGAAGATCGCCTTCCAAAACGAGGAGCAGTTCAACTTTGCCTTTGATGTGGTGGACAAGCTGGGCCGTGAAAAGCCCGGGAAGCTTGCCATGCTGCATATTGCCAACGACCTGACGGAGCGGCGTTTTACCTTCCAGGACATGAAGAAGGAGTCTGCCCGGGCCGCCAACTATTTCAAGTCCATCGGCATCCGCCGGGGCGACCGGGTCATGCTGGTTTTGAAGCGTCATTACCAGTTCTGGTTTGCCATCCTTGGCCTCCATAAGCTGGGCGCTGTGGCCATCCCTGCTACTAACCAGCTGCAGGTGAAGGACTTTACCTACCGTTTTGACGCGGCGGATGTCCGTGCCGTCCTCTGTACCGCCGACGGTGATACCGCCGCCGCCGTGGAAGAAGCGGTCAGAAGCTGTCCTCAGGTGAAGCATCTGGTCATGGTGGGCGGCAGCCGGGAGGGCTGGCACGACTTTGATGACGAGTATCCCATCTACTCCAGTCACTTTGAGCGCAAGGCCGACGCCCCCTGCGGCAGCGATCCCATGCTCATGTTCTTTACCTCCGGCACCTCCGGCTATCCCAAGATCGCTGCGCATAACTACAAATACCCGCTGGGCCACTTCATCACCGCCAGATACTGGCATCAGGTGAACCCCGACGGCCTGCATCTCACCATTTCCGATACCGGCTGGGCCAAGGCCCTCTGGGGCAAGCTCTACGGTCAGTGGCTCTGCGAGGCTGCCGTCTTCGTCTATGACTTTGACCGCTTTGATGCCGAGCGCATCCTGCCCATGTTCGCAAAGTATAAGATTACCACCTTCTGTGCCCCGCCCACCATGTACCGCATGCTTATCAAGCAGGACCTTTCCCGCTTCGACCTTTCTTCCATCGAGCATGCCTCCATCGCCGGCGAGGCCCTCAACCCTGAGGTCTTCCGTCAGTTCGAGCGTGCCACCGGCCTGCAGATCATGGAGGGCTTTGGTCAGAGCGAAAGCACCCTGATCATCGGCAACCTCTCCGGTTCCAGCCACAAGATCGGCTCCATGGGCAAGCCCGTGCCCCTCTACGACGTGCATCTTCTCAACCCGGATGGGGAGGAAGTGGACCGCGGCGAGACCGGCGAAATCTGCATCAACATTGCAAACGGTCTGCCCTGCGGCCTCAGCTACGGCTATGAAGGCAGCGATGAGGCTACTGCCAGCACCTGGCGCGATGGGTACTACCACACCGGCGACCTCGCCTGGAAGGACGAGGGTGGTTTCTACTGGTACGTTGGCCGCGCCGACGATGTTATTAAATCCTCCGGCTACCGCATTGGGCCTTTCGAGATCGAAAGCACCATTATGGAGCTGCCCTATGTTCTCGAGTGCGGCGTCTCTGCCGCTCCCGATGAGGTCCGCGGCCAGGTGGTCAAGGCCAGCATCGTGCTGGTGAAGGATTTCAAGGGTACCGACGAACTCAAGCGTGAGATCCAAAACTACGTCAAGAGCCGTACCGCGCCCTACAAATACCCCCGTATCGTGGAGTTCCGCGAGTCGCTGCCCAAGACGGTCAGCGGTAAAATCATCCGCAGCAAGCTGTAAGGAGCCTTTATCATGGAACACAAGCGTCTCACGCTGTTTGCCGGCCATTACGGCAGCGGCAAAACCAATATCGCCGTGAACTATGCCCTGCTTCTGGCAGGGGAGGGGAAGCGGGTCTGTATTGCGGATCTGGACATTGTTAACCCCTACTTCCGCACCAAGGACAGCGCCCAGGTGCTTTCCGAGGCCGGGGTGGAGCTGATTTCCCCCCACTTTGCCAACAGCAACGTGGATCTCCCGGCTCTGCCGCCGGAGGCCTACCGTCTGGTGCAGGACAAGAGCAGCTACGGCATTATGGACATCGGCGGCGATGACCGGGGCGCCTATGCGCTGGGAAGATTTACCCCCTATATCAAGGAAGAAGATAACTACCGGATGGTTTTTGTGGCAAATTGCTGCCGTCCCCTGACCCGGACGGCAGAGGATGCGCTGGAGGTCATGCGGGAGATCGAACAGGCCTGCGGTCTTGCCTTTACCTGCATCGTCAATAACTCCAACTTAGGCCGCGAGACCACGGCGGAGACTCTGGAGAATTCCCGGAGCTTTATCGAAGAGCTTTGCCGCCTCAGTGGTCTGCCCCTTTGGTTTTGTGCCGCACAGGCAAGTTTGGCGTCGACTCTTGACGAAGGGGATGTGCCGGTGCTATCTTTAGAGCTGCAGAAAAAGTATTTTGATATACCCATTATATAAGGAGGACTCTCACCATGCCTAAGGTAACGTTTCAAACCGATCTGTGCAAGGGCTGCGGCCTTTGTGTCGGCGCCTGCCCCAAGGGCATTCTGGCTATCAACAGCGGTTTGATCAACAAAAAGGGATATTCTCCCGCGGTTATGACGGATGAGGAGAAGTGCATCGGCTGCGCTTTCTGCGCCACCATGTGCCCCGACTGCGTCATCACGGTGGAGAAATAAGGAGGACAACATGGCAGAACGTGTACTTATGAAGGGCAATGAGGCCATCGCGGAAGCGGCTATCCGCGCCGGCTGCCGCCACTACTTTGGCTACCCCATCACGCCCCAGACCGAGATCGCTGCCTACATGGCCAAGAAGATGCCCAAGATCGGCGGCATTTTCCTTCAGGCCGAGAGCGAGATCGCATCCATCAATATGGTTTACGGCGCCGCTGCGGCGGGTGTCCGTGTCATGACCTCCTCCTCCAGCCCCGGTATCTCTCTCAAGAGCGAGGGTCTCAGCTACATCGCCGGCAGCGATGTCCCCGCCCTGGTGGTCAACGTCCAGCGCGGCGGTCCCGGCCTCGGCGGCATCCAGCCCTCCCAGTCCGACTACTTCCAGGCCACCAAGGGCGGCGGTCACGGTGACTACCGCATGATCGTTCTGGCCCCGGCCTCCGTGCAGGAGATGGCCAGCCTCACCATGAAGGGCTTTGATCTGGCCGACAAGTATCTAATGACCTCTATGATCCTTGCGGACGGCACCATCGGTCAGATGATGGAGCCCATTACCTTTGAGGATACGGAAGTCAACGAGTACGAAAAGCCCTGGGCCCTCACCGGCACCGAGTGCAAGCGTAAGCACAACATCGTCAACTCCCTCTACCTCAAGCCCGAGGAGCTGGAGCAGAAGAACTTTGAGCGTTTTGAGCGCTACAAGATCGTGGAAGAGAACGAGCCCATGTGGGAAGAGTTCATGATGGAGGATGCGGAGTTCTGCGTGGTGGCCTTTGGTATCGCCTCCCGCGTGGCCAAGAACGCCGTGGTGGCCGCCCGCGCCGAGGGCATCAAGGTGGGCCTGATTCGTCCCATCACTCTTTGGCCCTTCCCCACCAAGGCCCTCCGTGCCGCTGCCGATAAGGTAAAGGGCTTCCTGAGCGTGGAGCTCAGCATGGGTCAGATGATTGAGGACGTGCGTCTGGCTACCGAGTGCAAAAAGCCCGTGAGCCTCTGCTGCCGTGTGGGCGGCATGATCCCCAGCCCCGAAGAAGTTCTCAGCAGCATCCGCGCCGCCGTGAAAGGAGAGTGAGCAAAATGGCAGTCGTTTTTGAGAAACCCAAGAGCCTGACGGATACCGTCTTCCATTACTGCCCCGGCTGTCCCCACGGCATCATTCATCGTCTGGTGGCCGAGGTTATGGATGAACTGGGCATTGAGGGCAAGGCCATCGGTGTGGCCCCTGTGGGCTGCGCGGTTATGGCGTATGACTACTTTGCCTGCGACATGATCGAGGCGGCCCATGGCCGTGCTCCCGCTGTTGCCACCGGCATCAAGCGTTCCCGACCCGAGAACATCGTCTTCACCTATCAGGGTGACGGCGACCTGGCCTCCATCGGTATGGCTGAGACCGTTCACGCTGCGGCCCGCAACGAGAACATCACCATCATCTTTGTTAACAACGCCATTTACGGCATGACCGGCGGTCAGATGGCTCCCACCAGCCTTCCCGGTCAGGTGACCCAGACCTCTCCTTATGGCCGCGATGTGAAGCACTGCGGCTGGCCCATCCGCGTCAGCGAGATGCTGGCTACGCTGGAGGGTCCCGAGTACATCGCCCGCGTGGCTGCCAACAACGTCAAGAACGTGAAGAACGCCAAAAAGGCCATCAAGAAGGCTTTCCAGAACCAGATCGAGGGCAAGGGCTTCTCTCTGGTTGAGGTCGTTTCCGCCTGTCCTACCAACTGGGGCATGACGCCGGAAAAGGCTCTGGAATGGGTGGAGAGCGATATGCTGCCCTACTATCCCATCGGCGTTTATAAGGACAGAAGTGCTGCAAAGGAGGAGAAGGCCGAATGAAAACCACCCAGATTCTGATCGCGGGCTTTGGCGGACAGGGCATCCTCTTCGCCGGCAAGTTCCTGGCTTACAAGGGCCTGATGGAAGACCTGCAGGTCTCCTGGCTGCCCTCCTACGGTCCTGAAATGCGCGGCGGCACCGCCAACTGCAGCGTTATCCTCTCCGATACCCCCGTTGGTTCTCCTATCATCACGGTCCCCGATGTCCTCATTGCCATGAACCTGCCCTCTCTGCAGAAGTATGTGAACGATGTGGCTCCCGGCGGCCAGATCTATCTGGACTCCTCCCTCATCGACGTGAAGGTGGAGCGCAGCGATGTGGAAGTGTTCTACATTCCTGCCTCTCAGATGGCCCGTGAGAACGGCATTGCCAGTCTCGCCAACATGATCATCATAGGCCACCTGCTCAATAAGCACCCCGAACTGAGCTTCGACGGTGCGGAGACTGCGGTGAGCAAGCTGGTTCCTGCCAAAAAGGCGGCCATGCTTGAGCTGAACATGAAGGCTCTGAGCCTCGGCAAGGATTACTGAAATTGAAAGTAAGCTGTATACAGATGGCTTCCCGGCTCTTTGAGCCGGAGTGGAACTATCCGAACGCCCGGCGGCTCCTTCGGGAAGCCGCCTCGGAGCGTCCGGATGTGATTGTACTGCCGGAGTTCTGGAACACGGGCTTCTATCCCCGAAAAACGCTTTTGGAATGCTGCGACCGTAACGGCGAGCGGACAAAGCGGGAAATCGGGGCGCTGGCGGCGGAATTTGCCGTCAACATTGTGGCCGGCAGTGTCGTCAGCCGGCGGGAAGACGGGCTTTACAATACGGCCTATGTCTTTGACCGTAAGGGCTGCTGCATCGCTGCCTATGACAAGCGTCATCTGTATCCGCTTTCTCACGAAGATGCTTACTTCACGCCCGGAGATCATCTCAGTACCTTCCGCTTGGACGGGGTTCTCTGCGGCATAATGCTGTGCTATGATATCCGTTTTCCGGAGCTGAGCCGCTCTCTTGCGGAGCAGGGCGTGAAGGTCCTGTTTTTGCCGGTGGAGTGGCCCACGGAACGAATTGATTTTCTGCGCGAACTTACCGTGGAGCGGGCCGTTCAAAATGGTTTTTATGTGGTAAGCTGCAACTGCAGCGGCAGCAACGGCAGAATGTGTTTTGGCGGCGGCAGCGCAGTCATTGACCCGCAGGGCAAAACACTGGTTCTCTCCGGTGAAACGGAGGAGACGATCCGGGCGGAGCTGCCTGTCTGAAATGACACTGAGAACACTACGATTTTTAGAAAGAAGGAAAGAATCATGTCTATCAAATTTCCTCTGACCCGTGCCGAGACGCTTAAGGAAAAGCCTGCGGACGAGAGCAAGTTGGGCTTTGGCAAGAAGTTCAGCGACCATATGTTCCTTATGGAGTACGACAAGGGCCAGGGCTGGCATGACGGACGCATCGTGCCCTACGCTCCCTTTTCTCTGGATCCCGCCTGCGTAATCTTCCACTACGCACAGGAGATTTTTGAGGGCATGAAGGCCTATCGTACCGCGGATGACACCATCCAGCTCTTCCGCCCGGAAGCCAACGCCCAGCGTATGCAGGATTCCAGCGACCGTCTCTGCATCCCTCCCATTCCGGTGGAGACTTTTGTCGATGCCGTGAAGGCCATTGTGGACGTGGAGCGCGATTGGGTGCCTCATACGGACGGTGCCTCCCTGTACATCCGGCCCTTTGTTTTTGCCACCGACGTGGGTCTGGGCGTTCACGCCAGCCCCAGGTATATTTTCTGCATCATCTGCTCTCCCTCCGGTGCCTACTACGCCGAGGGCATCAACCCCGTGCGCATCTACGTGGAGGACGAGTACATCCGTTCCGCTCCCGGTCTGACCGGCTTCACCAAGTGCGGCGGCAACTATGCTGCCTCCATTAAGGCCGGCGAGATGGCGGCCCAGCAGGGCTATGCTCAGGTTCTCTGGCTGGATGGCGTGGAGAAGAAGTATGTCGAGGAAGTCGGCAGCATGAATATCTTCTTCAAGATCGACGGCAAGCTCTACACCGCCGCCTGCGACGGCACCGTGCTGCCCGGCGTGACCCGCCGCAGCTGCATCGAGCTTCTGCGCGACTGGGGCTATGAGGTTATCGAGGGCAAGCTCGCCATCGCCGACGTCATGGAAGCCGGCCGTCAGGGCAAGCTGGAGGAGATCTTCGGCACCGGCACCGCCGCGGTCGTGTCTCCCGTCAAGGAACTCAAGTGGAAGGACGAGACGGTCTATGTGGGCGATGGCGGCATCGGCCCTGTGACCAAGAAGCTCTACGATACCATGACCGGTATGCAGTGGGGTAAGCTTCCCGACACCAAGGGCTGGATTGTCCCTGTCGAAAAGCAGTATTGATTTTTCAGCGGCACCGCTATACGGTGCCGCGCTTTATATTTTAATGAAGGAGGGCCTATGATTTATAGTCACTTTCAGGACAAGCAGCTGAGTCTGCTTGGCTTTGGCACCATGCGGTTTCCTCTGCTTGCGGATGGCAGCGTTGACGAGGCACAGGTTCAGGAAATGACCGACTATGCTCTAAGCCATGGCGTCAACTATTTTGACACGGCCTATCCCTACCACGGCGGCACGTCCGAGACAATTATCGGAAAGGCTCTCCGGAAGTATCCGAGAGAGAGCTTCTTTCTGGCGGACAAGTATCCCGGCCATCAGCTGGCTGAACGTTATGACCCTGCTGAGGTCTTTGAGGACCAGCTGCAAAAATGCGGCGTAGACTATTTTGATTTCTATCTGCTCCATAATGTCTACGAGGCCTCCATGCGGGTGTATATGGATCCGAAATGGGGCATCCTTGACTATTTTAAAGAGCAGAGACGTCTTGGCCGCATACGGCATCTGGGGTTTTCCTTCCATGGTACGGTGGAAAATCTGCGGGAGTTTCTGGCTTACTGTGGGGAGGACATGGAGTTCTGCCAGCTCCAGCTGAACTATCTGGACTGGACTTTGCAGCAGTCGAAGGAAAAGTATGAGATGCTTACGGAGCGAGGTATCCCTGTGTGGGTCATGGAGCCCGTCCGGGGCGGCAGACTGGCCGCGCTGGGGGAGACGACGGAAGAAAAGCTGCGTGCTTTCCGGGATGAAAGTCCCGCCGCCTGGGCCTTCCGTTTTCTCCAGGGCCTTCCCAACGTGCAGATGGTTCTCTCCGGCATGTCCAATATGGCCCAGATGGAAGAAAATGTAGCGACCTTTGCGGAGCGAAAGACTCTTTCCGGGGAAGAAACGGCGCTTCTGCTGGACATTGCCGAGGTCTTGAAAGACTCGGTTCCCTGCACGGCCTGCCGTTACTGCTGCGACGGCTGCCCGAAGGAGCTGGACATTCCGGCGCTGCTGGCTCTGTACAACGATATGCGTCTGCAGCCGTCCATGGGTGTGGTTATGCGTGCAGAGAGCTTGCCGGAGGGGAAGCGGGCCGCCGACTGTATTGGCTGCGGCAGCTGTGCGCAGAGTTGTCCTCAGGGCATTGACGTTCCTGCCGCCCTGTCGGATTTTGACGAGCGACTGAAGAAAATGCCCAGCTGGGCGGCGGTGTGTCGTGAGCGGGAAGAGGCTGCAAGGAGAAAATAACGCGAAAAGGGCGGTGATTTGTTCCCCGCCCTTGCCTTTTGTCGCTATGGGCCATATACTGTAGGAAAGAACTTGCGAAGGAGCAAAGCATGATCTACTGTGTAGATGACGACAACACCATTCGTGATATAGAGGTCTATGCCCTGATGCAGACCGGCTTTGAAGCCCGGGGCTTTGCCGACGGAAAAAGTATGCTGGAGGCTCTTGAAAGGGAGACCCCGGAACTGATTGTTCTGGACATCATGATGCCCGGTATGGACGGTATGGAGGTGCTGCGTATCCTGCGCAGCCGCAGCGATACCTGCCGCATTCCGGTTATCATGGCCACGGCCAGGGGGACGGAGATGGATAAGATCTACGGGCTTGACAGCGGTGCCGACGACTATCTGGCAAAACCCTTTGGTGTGATGGAGATGATCTCCCGGATCAAGGCGGTGCTGCGCCGCTGTGCGCCTGCGGAGGAGAACATGCTGCGCTGCGGCAGCATTGTACTCAATGACAGAGAACACGTTGTAAGTGTCCGGGGAGAGCGGGTGAACCTTACCTATAAGGAATATGAACTCCTGAAGCTTTTTCTTGGCCAGCCGGGGACTGTCTTTTCCAGAGAGCGCATCCTTTCCGAAATCTGGGGTGTGGACTATCTGGGCGAGAGCCGCACCGTGGACGTTCATATCAAGACCCTGCGTCAGAAACTGGGAGAAGCGGGTAAGTGCATCGAAACGGTGATTGGCGTCGGTTACCGGCTGGAGGGCAGGGGATGACAGCAAAGATTTTTCGCGCCATTCTTGGCGCGGCTTTGGCTGTTCTGCTGCTGAGCTTTCTGGTGGTTACCGTGGTTCTTTATGGGAACTTTGTGGAAGTGGATCGGAGACAGCTTCGGGATGAGCTGGAGCTGGCGGTACGCGGCACAGAAAGAGCCGGTGAGGATTATCTCCGCTCTCTGGGCAGCCGTAAGTATCGCTTTACCTGGGTGGATGCTGATGGACGGGTGCTGTATGACAGCGACCTCTCCTACGATGGTCTGGGCAATCATCTGGACCGGGAGGAGATCGCAGAGGCACTGGAAAGCGGCTGGGGCGACAGCTCCCGCTTTTCGGATACACTGACCAGAAAAATGTACTACGAGGCCTGCCGCCTTAGCGACGGCAGTGTCCTGCGTGTGGCGGGCAGCTTCGACTCCATTTTCTCCCTCCTGCAGGATGTACTCTGGCCCATGGTCGGTGTGCTGTTTTCTGCCTTTGTTCTCTCTGCCTTTCTGGCTCGGAGCATGGCTCTCAAGATCGTCAGGCCCCTGAACCGGCTGAATCTTGACCGGCCGGAGGAGAACGATGTCTACGATGAACTCTCTCCCATGCTCTGGCGTCTGGGCCGCCAGCATCAGCAGATTGAGCAGCAGATGCAGGAACTGCGTCGCCGCAGCGAGGAGTTTGAACAGATTACCGCCTCTATGAGTGAGGCGCTGCTGCTGCTGGATGCCAGGGCCAGGGTGCTGAGTTTCAATCCTGCTGCCAGCCGTATCTTTGCGCTGGAAAAAATGGTTGTGGGCCGCGGCTTTCCGGTAATGGAGCAGAATGCGGAGATGAAGCAGGCGGTTGAAGCAGCCCTTTCCGGGGAACACCGGGAATTTCGGATGCAGAGAAACGGGCTGGAATACCAGATTGACATCAGCCCCATCAAGAGTGAGGGCGAAAGCGCGGGTGCGGTCGTCCTCTGCTTCGATGTTACCGAGACGGCCTTCGCCGAGCGGAACCGCCGGGAATTTACCGCCAATGTGTCCCATGAGCTGAAAACGCCCCTGCAGTCCATTATGGGCTGCGCGGAACTTTTGGAGAGCGGCATGGTGAAAGCGGAGGATATCCCACGTTTTCTGGGCAATATACGTACCGAGGCATCCCGGCTGCTTTCCCTGATCAACGACATCATCCGACTTTCCCAGATGGACGAAAACAGCTGCCTGATGGCGGAGAGTGTGGATTTGCTGGCCGTGGCGGAGGAAGCTGTGGAAGGTCTTGCCGACACCGCGGAGCGCCGGGGCGTCACCATGACGCTGGAAGGGGAGCCGTGCATCATGAGCGGCGTGCGCCGTTACCTGTATGAGATCGTTTATAACCTCTGTGACAATGCCATTCGCTATAATGTAGAGGGCGGCAGCGTGAAAGTCTCCGTTGGTACGGAGGAGGGGCGGCCCTGCATCTGTGTTGCAGACACCGGTATCGGCATCCCGGCAGAGCATCAGAGCCGCATCTTTGAGCGCTTTTACCGCGTGGACAAGAGCCACTCCCGCGCCACCGGCGGCACCGGCCTGGGCCTGTCCATTGTAAAACACGCGGTGGCCTACCATGGCGGAAGCATCCGTCTTGAAAGCGAATGCGGTCGGGGTACGTCCATATTCATCAGCTTTGGAGGAAGCGGCAAGTGAAAGTACAAACAAATAAACTGCTATGGATTATAGTAGCCTTGCTGCTGGCAGCCCTGCTCCTGACGGTGTCTTTGTATGTTTATCAGCAGAGAAGCCGGGAGGAACGGGCAGAGTATTTCGAGGAGCTTTGCACGCTGACGGAAAAAGGGAATTTTGGCTATGCCAATGAGTATTTTCGGGCCACGAAATCCTTCATCGTGCTGCGCCGCGGTGAAACGGAGGAGTTTAAATTGACCGCCAACTGGGAGGGTGGCGGCAGCGTGTTCGTGGACTGCAGCAGCGATGCGGCGGAGCTTGCGTTTACTGAGGAAAGCTGGGACAGGTATACCACGATGACGGTTGCGGGCATTCATCCGGGGTTTACCGCGGCCCATTTTACAAGCGATGCGACGGATAAGAGTTTTTACATTTGTGTTTTTGTAGAAGAATAAGCATGAAAAAAGCACCCAAGCGGGTGCTTTTTTCATGCTTAATTGGTTCTTACGCCGTGGAGGCTGTAGACAAATTCGGGCTTGCCGCCGTCCAGCGTCAGGAAGATATCCTGCACCATGCGCATACCGACTCGCTCCAGCGCCTCGTCGGTGTTGGCACCCAGATGGGGGGTGCAGAGCATGTTGGGCAGACCCACCAGCGGATTCTCCTTTGTGGGCGGTTCGCTGACGAAGACGTCACAGGCTGCAGCACCCAGCTGACCGGTGGTGAGGGCGGTATAGAGGGCGGCTTCGTCCACCACGCCGCCGCGGCTGGCGTTGATGAGAACCGCCGTGGGCTTGCAGTGGGAAAAGCGTTCGGCATTGAGAAGGTTGGCGGTACTTTCCGTCAAATGGACGCTGACATTGATGACGTCGGCGTTTTCCAGCATCTCATCCAGAGACTCATACTGCCGGATGCCAAGCTCGGCGGCCTTTTCCGTGGGCCAGTAGGGGTCGTAACCAATGACCTTGCAGCCAAAGCCGTTGATCATGATTTTGGCCATGCGCCGGGCGATGTCGCCAACGCCCACAAGACCGATGGTCTTTCCGCCCAGCTCGTTGCCGAAAAGCTCCGGAGGGGCGTTTGCGCTGAGGTTGCCGGAGGTGACAAGACGGTCAGCCAGATAGATCTTCCGGAGCAGGGCCAGAGAGAGCGTTACAATGAGCTCGGCCACAGAGTCGGAGTTCTGGAAAGGTACAAAGAGAATGGTGATGCCGTGTTCGTCGCAGTACTCAAGATCAATACCGTCGCTGCCGGTGCCGTGCACGGCGATGACCTTGAGGGAGGGGGCCTTCTCCAGCACCTCCCGGGGCAGCTTCAGGTTGCGGTTGATGATGGCATCCACCTCACCCAACCGTTCCCAGTCGCTGACGACCTCGGCGCGGCTCTCCAAAAGCGCAAGGGCCTTGGGGTGGATGCTCTCGCAAAGGAATACCTTCATGGGCGCACTCCTTACTTTTTGCGGTAACGCTCCAGAATGACCAGGAAGCGCTCAATGGCGGAAACGGCCTTATCCTTGTCCTGAGAGAAGTTGATACGGAACTGGCTGGTGAACTGAGGGCCAAACTCGGTGCCGGGGGTTACGATGACGTTGGCCAGCTCGCGGAGGATGCGGACAAAGTCGTGGATGGAGACGTCCAGCTCGGGCAGATCGATAAAGAGGTAGCTGCCGCCTTCGGTGGCGCGGGCGCTGACGCCGGGAACACCTTCCAGCTTGGCAAGGATGGCGTCGCGGATTTCCTGGTGGGCGGCCACGCGGGCAGCCAGCCATCCTTCAGGTTCGTGGAACCAGGTTTTGAACACGGACTGGCAGTAGCCGCTGCAGCGCAGAGACATGATGGCCTGCAGCTTTTCCATGCGCTGAATGAGACCGGCGGTACCGTAGGCAGCACCCAGACGGTAGCCGCTGAGAGACTCGGTCTTGGAGGGACCCATGATGGTGATGAGATTCTCGGGAATTTCCTCCTGTGCGCAGAGATGGGTGTATTCAACACCGGGATAGACCTGACGGGAGTAAAGCTCGTCCACGATGAGGGTGGCACCGTACTTTTTGGCCATGGCGGCAATGGAAAGAATTTCCTGACGGGTGTAGATGCAGCCAACGGGGTTGTTGGGGTTGGAGAAGAGGAAGAGCTTGGCGCCGTCCTTGAAGGCCTGCTCCAGAGCTTCCAGATCAATGCCCGCGCCCTTC